>JBOGQT010000020.1:0-17703 GCA_050749105.1 Nitrosotalea sp.
GGCAGTATAAATCCCAAGCTTCGGCGAGGGGTGAGCTGGCCGTCACTAACAACCCAATACATCAGCTCAGTCACATACATAGAGACTATACGCGACGTTTTTAATACGTCATATTTTTTCAATTTTAATTTTAAAAATTGTCTAGTGGAAACTATACATATTAAAATTGCATAAGATTTTGAAAATTAGTTTAACGCAAATTAAAACAGTTAAGCTCGGATCGGAAGGTCAAAGTGCTGATATGAGTTCATTTTTTGGATTCTAGATCCGTTTATTGAATAGATCATCAAACAATTTTATCAGATGGTCAGTGAATAAAACAATTTTCATGGCATCCTCTTTAGTGTACTGAATTTTTTTGTGACCTGCAGGATTCCTCAACCATTGAATAGCCCCCATATACAGAAAAAATAATCCGTCTGCTTCTCCCTGATCTTTTCTAGCAAATATTTCTCTTTTCTTTACTTCAGCGATAAGTTTGGTTCCGTAAAAAGTACTATCTAACCCTAATAATTTCTGGATTCTTGTTTCCAATGTCAATAAGGCTTCTTTTATTGGATTCCTGAAGGGTTTAATCAGTTTGCAGTCCTGAATAAGCTCAGGATCAATATGGTATTGACTAAGTGGTAAGTCATAAGGACTTCTAGGCAGGGGTTCCTTTGAAATGGTTTTTTGTTTTGATTTCAATTTTGTTGGAGTTTGGTTATCAAAATCAAAGGAGCCAATTGCTTGTTTATAATCCTCTAATTCTTGTAACCTCCCTTCTTTTTTCAATAACCTGTGAACATCAACTCCCTCTTTACTAGCCACAATATCCAGAGCTACCTCTGAAGAGATCGCATTTTTAACTTTGTTTCTGATCGCCCTCTTTCTAGAATGAATAGTTTGGGTGGGAATTCCTTTATCTTTTAAAGCTTCATTGATCAATTTTGAAATAGCCATATTTTTATCTCAAATTAAAAACATCAATTTTTTTTCTGTAAATATACTGACTAATGTTATTCTTTGTAGTTCCAAGATGTGCAGCTATTTGAGTGGGGGTGAGTCCTGCCTTATACAGTATTCGAACTTGTTCTTTTAATGGTTTCCCTTGAACTAAACTTAATCCCATTAATTTAGAAAGAATCTCTAATTTGTTTATTAGTTCTTTAAATTGTTCGTCATTCATTTTTTATTCCTCAATTGTGAAAGGGTAGAATTTACAGTGTTTTGCGTCTTGTTTAGAATTTCTGCTATGTCTTTATTGCTTATTCCTAACTTATGTAAAAATAAAATTTGTTCTCCCGAGTCTTTATCTTTTATCACACCGTAAGCAAGGAGTTTGATTATAGTATCTAACTTTTGAAGACTTTCTTTTTCACTCATTCTTTTTCACTTTTTTTGCTTTTGATTTTTCTTTTGCAACCATACTGTAAGTGGTACCTAACATATTGGCAATTTCTTGATTTTCATATCCCTGTGAAGAGAGATACGTGATTTTTTCTCCCAAAGTGGTTTCCTGAATTTTTGTTTGATTAAGCAATATTCCGATCATCGTCTCTAGTCTTTTTTTAACATCATCGTTTGTATTATTACCTTCCTTTTCAATCATATCTTCTCATATAAAAACTATATATATATATTTTATGGTATGAATAAAAATAGGTAATAAATTAAGACTGGATAATTAATAAAAATAGGTATAAAATTAATGATTTTACACAAATTATATTACCACAATTGCTTCAATTACCGCAAAACTCAATTACTATGTCTGGATTATTACATGAGATGTCAAAAAATACAAAATCCGCGGACGAATTACTAGCCGATATAAGTAAAAAATTAGACAAAATCATGGCAGTTCTAGCTATTCAATCTGAGAAAATGGATGTAGATTCAAAAATAAGGATTCTCAAAAATTCTGGATTCGATTCTACTGAAATTGGTCCATACGTTGATCTTTCTGGATCTAGGGTACGAGAAAGAAAAGGATGGACAGGAAAATGAAATCATATTTTAATTTCCTCTAATCCTAAAATTCTTCTAATCTTGTTATATGTTTCTTGAACTATTCTTGTTTCTTCCTCGCCAGAGACGTTTTCAGGTGTTGAAATCCTGTAATCATATTCTTTGGCATCGCCAACCCCATGTATAAAAACGGCTTCTCCAATTACCACTTTTCTTATTAGATTTGATACTGTTTCTCCGCATGCATTGGCATATTCTTGAATTGCATCTAATTCCTTCTTGCTAACTTTGGATGATATTGTTGGCATGGTCTACCACGATCTACCTAGGTCTACCATAGGGTAGAAAATTAAAGACGATTGCTTTAGATTCAAATCTTGAAAGATTAAAACCATAGTTACAAAAAACAAAATTAAGAAAACTAAGTTTTCCTATAGTGCGCCCTGACTTCGTCTGCATTCATTGACTCTATGATTTTTGTGCCTAGATGTTCATCTATGTAAGTCATATGTAATAAAACATCATTGAAGTTTGCAGTCATTTCTTTAACCGACCAGTGATTGTCGGTTATTTTTTCGTCCTTCAGTAATGATGACATATCTTGAAGTAGATTAACGCATTCCAAAATTCTGTAAATTCTATCTTGAATATCTTGTGCATAAGCAAAAGATTGATGATATAGAAAATGACTGGTTGAATCAGCAGGTAATGCAAAGCAAGCCAATTTTGCAGTTGTAAAATCTTTTTCATCTATTGCTTTTTTACCGGCATTTATCCGAGATTTTAGAACTCCCAATTCCATCATTAGAAGCCACAAGACACTTTTGTTTCTTTGAGATTCAATTATTGTTTGTTTTATTTCATCAACACCCTAGGTTCATTGCCGTTAGAAATTCTTTTATAAAATATATGGTCGTATTGATGTGGTCCTACAGTGGTTTTCAAAATTTTAAGAATAACAGATACTTTGTTATTTGGTAATTTGATGTTTGATTTTTTGAAAATTAAATTATCAATAGGTATGCTTGGTTTAATATTTTGGATTTGGTCTATTATGTTTCTTTTTAATTGGTCAGAGTCATCTAATCCCATCAGTCTTTGTTCAAATGTTAGTTCTTTCGTGCGATCATTATTTATCCCAAAAACCAAAAATCCTCCTTTTGTATTTGCAAATGCACATGCAGTCTTAGGAATTCTATGAGTACTTTCATTTAGTACACTTTTGAATTCTAAAGTTTCATTTTCATCATATCCTTCGTGAACTAAATTTGCAAGTAATCCAAAATCCCATTGTTCTACGTCTTCAGGAATATGTACCAATATTGCACATATTATTATGTATCATTTATAGTTGATCGATTTTTTTAGATTTCCTATTTTACAAAATGATTTAATGAAACATGTATTGACTCATTCATAATTCCCAAAGGTTACGTCTGATCCATCTGTATCCTTGACAATAACACTATCATTTTCGAGTCTAAGATGATTCTTGACTGTCAAAAACCTGTCCATGTCTTTCTTTTTGAGTTTGCCTTCGCTGACAAGTTCCTCGATTAGACTCGTAAAATCAAATTTTAGCCTCATCATGTCTTTCTTCAGTTCTTTTACTTGTTCAGGGTCTAGGTTTGTGCCAGAAACAAAGACGCTCAGACCTGAGACTGCCTTTAGATAATCTTCTAGTAGTTCATCTTCGGATATCCTGTAATAATTATCAGCCAAACCCACAGAATGACCCATTAAAATCTCAACATTAAGAGACTTCATGTGTTTTTCACCTACGGTTTTAAAGTATTTTCTAAACCCATGATCTGCCTTGAACTCGTGCCTTCTCTGACCTTCTTCAAGAGGTTTGCGTAGTTTTTGAGCCCACAGTGCACGCTCTATCAGCCTCTTAAGACCCGTACTTTGCAGTTTCTTTGCAACCGTTGCAAGACCCCTGCTTGATTTTGCAGTGTCAAACTCGTCTCGCAAGACCCATGACCTTTCTGTTATTGGTTCGCCATGGCTTTTTCTAAAATCAATGTAATCTTTTATGGAATAATATGCCTCAGGTGTAATGAAAGTAAAGTATTCCTCTGGTTCTCCCCGATATACAATCAGTTTTGCCGCCATGATTTTTCCATTTTTATCAATTGGCATAATGTCCCCCAGTGTAAATAATCCCAAGCCCCCAGCCTTATTCCAGAAGATAACATAGTCAAAACTGCTGGCTTTATTCTCCTATCAGGATAATTCAAAAGCTGCTTTATTTCCTGCAAGGTTGGGATTCTGTCTGTCGAGTGTTTCTTTCCCTTTGGAATTCCTCGAGTTATCTTTTTCCAGTTTAGTATGATATCGTTCATCTCGCAAAATACCTTGAATGGTTTGTAATAGTTTCCAAGTGATGATGTAGATATCTCACCCTTTTCAGCACGTTCCTTTTGAAATCTTATCCATCTCATTATAGCTGATGTGACCCAGCTAGGATCTCGCTTTGCTTTTTTAACAAAATTTTCTCCGCGCGATTCAATTGAATCTCCTTTGAGTTCCAAGAATTTGAAGAATTGTTCCAATAATCTTTCGTACCTGTTCCTAGTGAGCGGGTTTGGCAATGCATCCCTGAACAGTGTCAAAGGGCTATCATATACTTCCATGATTTACTCACTGATAAATCCTATTTAGGAATCGATAAAGGAGTGGATCGGAAGGGATTTGGGTTTCAAATCGTTCTATTTTGAGATTCCGTTTGTTCGTAGATTAATCCGAGTACGTTTTATTCTAACTTGTGTTCAGTTTCATCAATATTTTTCCAATCTTTATCCAAGCATTTCCATTCATAGTCATAGATAATCAATGGAATTAGTTTCCGTGTTAAGGCCGCAACAATATACAGTATCATAATTGTATCCTGTATGGAATAGAAGTGCTTTCTGCCTGAATAATTCATCTTAATGGTATGCGTTCCAGGATTCCTTGCGTATTTAACCAAATGATCGAGATCATTCACCGTCTTTAATTCAATTATCTCCTGGTCTTTTAGGTTTCTTATAACTGGCCCAAATGGAGGATCAAAAAAAGAAAGATCCGGGTTATTCCTAGTCTCTTTCCAGATGAGTTTGCATATTACTTCTACACTTTGAATGGCAGATTGACAGATTCCACGCATTCTCCAAGGATCTAATTTTGCTCTCAAGTCATATGCGACGTAATCCAATAGTTGTTTTGCGGTCATATCTGAAATGGGGATTCTATAATTAACTAGACTCCACAACTTTTCAGCCACATTTTCTAAATTTTTATCATCCAAAGATTCCTTTACAAGGACTAGTGCTTCGTCAAATTTGTCTTGTGGGAGCTGATTTTTCCCGATTTCCAAAATTTGATGTGATAGGAGACTTTCTTCAGTCATATCATTCAAACACACATTATTCAGGTCTCAGAAGATCTATGACTTTTCTTATGATCTCTTCGCTTTCATCCATTTTTTTCTTCAATTCTTCCTTGACATCGACATGATTTTGTTTTAGCGATTTTATTAATTCGTTAATTTCTTTCCTATCCTTTTCTCTAGCTTCTGGATTTTTGGAAAGATTATAGTCACCATAAAAACGTGTATGACATTTACTACATTGTGGCTCGCGCACTCCGGATTCAAACACTCTTTTACATTTTGGACATAGAACTGATCTCACCGTGAGAGGTCGACGCCAATATCCGCCCATGTTATTTATATAACAATTACTTGCATTTTAATGTTATTTACATAACATAGACCCTTCAAGAGAATAGAAGGTTAAACCCAACCTAGAAAGAGATCTATTTTTTTAGCTTGTATTGCGGAGGATCTTTTTCATTTCTTATTTTTACAAGCATTCGTTTGATCTGTTCATCTTCTCTGAGTCTGTATTCTATGAACTCTGAAGTATTTTGATTTGATGTAGATGCCAGCATCGAAATGACATTGTCCAACTCTGAACTAATTGTAATCGTCCTCTTTATCTTTGTCATATTATGGTATGACTATGGTATGATAAAAATATGTTGATGACTTCAATCCTTTGTTTTATCTGGTGCGTTTCTCCGCGAACTATCTAATCAGGATAAAAATACAATGTTGAAGGGTCTGGACCTCTGATGGAACCAGTAATAATCCATGGCTCAGGTTCTTTTATGTCAAGTCCAGTCATCGCATAAATTATAGCCATCACACTATCGGGCGGATGGTTAAACTCTTTTCTTGCGCGCAGTCTAGAATCAATTGCATTCTCATCGAGCAAATCTTTCCTTGTTATCTTTGTAAACTCTGGTATCAGCCAGTCTACATGGTCTTCATTTTTAAACGGGATTACAAACTTGTGCGCCTTTGAATCGACATTCTGCGTATTTTCAAAGTCGGGAACGAAAGATTCGAACAAGTCGATGAACTCCTGGATTGCCATGGTCTTGTCAATGCTGACCATCGACGTCGTGTCTCCGTGCTCATCTTTTTTCTCAGGGTGCATCTGCAGGGGTTGCGACTCGTCAGACACTGTACGACACCCTAGAAATTTTTTGTCTCCCACCCCATCTACTTTTTTACCGTCAAGTCTAGAATGTCCTCCCCCTTGAATGAATTTTACTTGGTTGGCGCCATAACCTAGGTCAGCCACACCAATATCACATCCAGAATTTTTGAATCTCTCCAAGATGTACTCGGCCTGGTCCATCTGATTCTCAGCAGATCTTTTTTGAATTGACGCCAACACATATTGATTCAAGTCTTTCTTTAATTTTCGTTTGATCACAATCGCGATAACTGTACTTGAGCTATTCCCAGAACCAAAATCCACTCCCATTGAAATCTGTATCTTCTTTCCATGTGTCTCCTTTAGTTCACTGATTTCACAATCCGCTAACAACCCGAGATTTCTATGCGGATTCATGCATCCAAGGATCATTTCTGGCGTTAGTGGTCGAGCGAGGGCTTTATTGAATTGACCTAGTACGTTTGTGATGAAAAACGATTGTGGATTGTGTTTTTGTATGTATTCAATTGAGTACATGGGATTTTTTTTGTAAAGTTGTATAGCATCATCTATTGTGAGCGGAATTCTCGGAAAAATTATTTGTGACATGTGATACCCCTGACAAATTTTATTTTCAGGGTTTTGAGAAATCCACCGCCCAGATACAACATCTTCAATATATTTTCCTTCAACAAGACCGTTTTCATCAAACTGCAGTTTTTTTCGCCAGTCGGGGTCATCAAAAACCCATTCGTTTTGGCTACTCTGTTTCCAGAATGCCTCATACGATGATCCAGCCTCACCGCCAATGCCGCATATAGTCAGGCTTCCATTTGTCGTGCTCATAGTTTGTACTACCCGTTGTGCATCTTCAATGGGTTGATATTGTATCTCGTCGAGTATTACATGGTTGAGCGTTTTACCTTCAACATTTCTGTAATGATTGTTGGATATCAAACAGTAAATTCTACTACCATTATTCAGCGAGAGTTCTCCGACGTTTGAACTCTTTTTTAGATACCGTGCAAGGATGGGATTTTGCTGAAACGCAGGATATAACTTCTGCCTGGAAAAAGTTCTGAGATTCTCCTGATTAAATGTAATATATGCAATCTGAGAGCCAGGCCTTGTAATTGCCTCGTGCGTAAGAAGATCTGTGACATATGTGGTCTTGTAGATCCGTCTGCCACCAATTATCATTTTGAAGGAATAATCATCTGTATAGATTGACTTCCAAAACGGCAACAGGGGGAAACTCCTGATTTTGTCTTCCGACTTTGGCTTTGCAGTCTCGATAAATTCCAAAAGATTTTCAGGAACCTGTGGAAGCGATTTTTTCGAGCCTAACAATTTTTCTAGCTTCTTTAGCTTGGCTAATTCACGCATTGCTAATGCGTAATGCTCAGTTTTCCAACGATTGGGCAACATTTCTATTTGAAAACTCCTTTAGTAATTTCGTCAAGACGATGTCTGCAGTTGGTGTATTTTCGAGTGCAATATTCATGGAAATCAAATGGGCAATTGTCTTTACAGTTTCTCGGTATTCTCGACTGGTCTCAATGTATAACTTGTGAGTTTGCGGTAAATTTTTAAGACAAGTTTCCAGTTCTTCTTTTCTTTGGTGTAGATCTAAAATGAGTTTGCCAATTGCACTTGACGCACTGTCAATATTTATTTTGCATTGTTGAAGAAATCCCGTCTGATTCTGTGATATTCTGAATTGAGCTAATCTTTTGTATCTTTTTCTTATCGTTTTGATGTCGTATCCAGTCTCTAGGTGTACTATGCGCGCTGAGACTGCTTTTAGATAATACTTATCGATCTCTTGGTCTATAGATAATTGAGTTGCAATGTCAGGTCTTCCACGAGTATGTTCACTCCCTCCAAACATTTCCTCCTCCACTTGGATTCGACTTGAACAATTTAATTACCTCGAAATTTCTTACACCTTGCTGCTTTATATGTATTAAAACGACGCAAAATTAAAAGATCTTTTTTTATTTTACCAAAAAAATTTCATCACGATAAATTTTGTTTAATCATATTTCCTTTACTCTCTAGTAAATGATCATTGTACTAAAATGAAATTTGCGTTTTTTAGACCATTTAAAACCATTTAATTTTGCTAAAAGTCAAATTTGCTGTTACCCCATAACACTTTTTGTTACCACACAACACTTTTTGTTAACACACAACACTTTTTGTTACCACACAACACTTTTTGTTACCACACAACACTTTTTGCTTAATTATTTGCCAAAAGAAAAATACGATAAAAATACTATCTCTCTCATTTTACCGCAAGATCTACTCTGATTTTTCCCTTCTGGATGCAATCTGCTAAAAATCTATTACAAAGAAATATCATATCATATATCATGGATTTTGGTCTCTGTCCACTCTGCAAGCTGCACCGAGATCTTAATCCCCACTATTCAAAAGAGGCAGGCAAAATAATAGAAATCTGCAATGATTGTTATCACGTATTCATGGAAGATATCTCATGAATGAAAAATAGTGCCAAAGAAGTTTGATTACCAAAGGACAAGAGTTGCCACAAACCAAGCGTGTTAATATAATAATATATTCTGGCCATGATATAACATAATGAAGATAGCATGCAACGAGCCACAAAGAAACCCAAAGCAAAAGAAGACGATCTAACACCAGAGGAGATAGCGGACATAAAAGAATTCTACAAGGCAAAAGCAGAGGGCAAGATAAAGGTAAGCACTTTAAAGGAATTACTCAAAGAACTACATAGTTAAATTGTGGCAATTTCAACATTACAAAGAATTTATCAGACAATACAAAAAATCAAGGTCTGCAATGATTGTTATGAAACATTCATGGAAGATATCTCATGAGTGAAAAGACAGAGAGTCCGCTAAAAGATTCGCTTTACCGGTTCCTGTGGATTACAATGTTTGCGTCCGATATTGGAGCATCAATGCAAACTGCAGGCTCTGGCTGGCTGATGACATCACTTGTCCACTCGCCATTTCTTGTCGCACTCTTGGCAGTGATGACAAGCTTATCGATATTTTTGTTTGCACTTCCAGCAGGGGCACTTGCAGACATTATTGACAGGCGCAAGCTATTCCTTGCAACACAATACTTCTCACTTGCAGTTGCAACAGGCCTGACAATTCTGACCATATCAGGTTATACCACACCTTCTGTCCTTCTTGTCTTTACATTCTTGCTAGGTATTGGCAACGCAATGAGCCTGCCTGTGAATATCGTAGTCCAGACAGAGATCGTACCCAAGAAAAAAGCCCTTGCCGCAATGACTCTGTATGGCGTTGCAATCTACATTGGCTTTGCAGTAGGACCATTACTTGGCGGTACGGTAGTTGCTGCAGTAGGACCATGGGCAGTCTTTATGCTAAACGCACTCTCCTATGTTGGAATTATAATATTTCTTCACAGGTGGAAAAAGCCATCAGAGCGCAAACCCCTTCCCCCAGAACAGGTGGTAGGGGCAATCCGCACGGGACTACAATACATGAAGCATTCATTGCATGTGCGTTCACTCTTTGTTAGAGATTTCGCGCTGACAATTTGCGGCAGTGCATTGGTCTCACTCTTGCCACTACTGGCCAAAAGCCAGGCAGGGCAGAACCCAATTCTCTTTGGAATACTGGTTGGTGCATTTGGAATTGGAGGCATGACAAGTGGCCTGGTCCTGGTGCCAAAAATAAAGAGCATGCCAATAGAAAAGCGTGTAGCAGGTGCCACCATACTGTATGCAGCTGCAATGGCAGTTGTGGCACTTTGGCATGATAGTATGGTAATATTTGTTGGAGTGTTTGCAGTTGGAACCGCATTGATCGTGCTGTCATCTAGCTTTAACTTTGTCGCGTACAGTTCGGTACCATCATGGGTAAGGACACGTGTGGTATCGGTTCACCAGATGATATACTGGGGCGGGGTGGCCTTTGGCAGCATAATATGGGGACTTGTTGCACAGGTGTGGGGAGTCCCAGTGGCATTGCTTGCCGCATCTGTTGGATTGATAGTTGGCCTTGCAACATCTGCCCGCTACAAACTCCAGCCAAATACAGATGTTGACATGACACCGTCAATGCACTGGGTTATGCCGCGTGTCGAAATTGATATTGACGAGCACGACAAGGGCGCAGTACTAGTAGAGATTGAATATATTATTGACCCTACACGCTCACTTGAGTTTGAGTCTCTAATGCATGATATCCGTTCGCTTCGCTTGCGCGACGGTGCAATCAGCTGGGGATTATATCATGATATGGAAAACCCGGGCCGCTATGTAGAAAACTTTGTCTCAGAATCCTGGACTGAACATCTGCGCCAGCACGAGCGCATAACAAAGACAGATGCTATCATGGAAGGCCGTGCACGCGCATTTCACATAGGAAAAGACCCATTGAAAATCTCTCATCTTATTGCAGAAGATACAGCAAGGCAAAACCATGATACAAAAAACAAAGATGACATCTAATTTAGCTAAACCCATGACTTGTTACATCTTTGGTTGTTGATGTTCAGAAATCTCCCTTTACTTTTCATATTGTTTCCCTGATAACCAGCAAAGTTCTTTTGCAATAGTACAGGTAAGATTTGTGCACACAAACCCCGTTTTGTTTTTAAAAGTACCGTATCACATATCGTTTCGTTTTTCATTGCAAGTGTAGATTTTATCTTTTTAGTAGGAAGAACACTAAGACCTATTAATCTTGATGAACATTCACAATTATGAAGACTAAATATATAATTTACATTTTTACCGCAGCTCTGACAATTTCTCTAATTGGAAACGAGATACTTTATGAGAGTTTACAATCACTTCAAAAAGAGATCAAAGAATACTACAACGAAAATAACAAGATAATACAAAAAGGTTCCATGCTTTCAGACGCACTAAACAAGACAGTAATGACTTCCCCGTAACAATACACGTGTGGCCAAAAATGTCCTGTTTTTAAAAAAGGCTCCTATGGATTGAAATGGCATAATTGATGACCCCAAAAAGAACTGAAAATTCAGTCTTGCAAAAGCAGTAAAACAGGTGCGAGAATAATTGCAATGGACATTGATGATGAAAAATTGCAAGTTGCAAAACAAAATGGTGTCGATTTTACCATCAATTCAAAAAATCAAGACGTGCTAAAATTCATAATGGAATTGACAGATAATCTCGAAGCTGACGCTGTCATAGATTTTGTCAAGCCACTTTGGGACAAATGGTTTTATCGTATCTTTTAGGCTACAGTCTTTCTAGTGCTGGTCTGGCGAAGGTAAATGAGGTATGACAGCGCAGCGACTAGGAAGATCCCTCCAGCAACCGTGACCACAATGAGGTAGACCCGGTGATTGATGCAATAACATACAAGGCAAGCACTGGTCTTGCAGGAGAAGAAAAGATATGTCTCTAACATCGAAAATTCCGTGTACATTGGAACCAAGAAACGCGGTGAATCATCTCTCTAGAATTTTTTAAATCCATTTTGGATCATATCATATGGTTCATAATGTTTGATTTAAATTTGTCATACCATTTTTAATCTTGAGAAGAAGAAATTTGCATTTTCTGAAATCGTAATATGGTATAAAACCGACAAGGTAGCAGCATTTCGATTTGATCATAAACATTAACTAAATGCACGATCAAAAGTAATGACCGTGTAATTAAAATGAAAAAAAATGAATTCAAAGTTAAGATAAGAAATTTGAAATTGGAAGATGTTCCAGTGATAATTGAACTGCAGAAAAAGTCATTTCCATACATGGTGGCTGAGGGAATGACTTGGAAAGAGGCAAGCCTGAAGAACCACATACGCGTCTTTCCAGAGGGTCAATTTGTTGCAGAATATAAGGGAGATATTGTTGGCTCTGCAAGTAGCTTGATAGTTAATCTAGTTCCTGAATATAAAGAACATACCTGGACAGAAGTTTGCGGTGGACCATTATTTAATAATCACAATCCTAGTGGAGATTCCCTGTATGGAGCTGATGTATCTACCCACCCAGATTATCGCAGTCTTGGTATAGGGACTGTAATCTATGATGCAAGAAAAAAACTTGCAATAAAGTTAAACCTACGAAGGATTATAGCTGGTGGAAGATTGTTCAACTATTGTGAATATGCAGATAGATTATCACCAAGCGAATACGTCAGACAAGTTTTGGAAGGAAAGATACGAGAACCAGTACTTTATTTCCAAATAAAGAATGGCTTTAAATTTATAAAAATACTTTCAAACTATATCAAGGATTCACGTTCTCTGAATTATGCGACATTTATAGAATGGAAGAACCCAGAGTACAAAGAAGCATGATAATTGACTGTCATATTCATCTCAATCAATACGCGTCTCTTGAAAATATCCCACTGCTTGAAGATCGTGTAAAAAAATTACTTGTCACTATGGCTAGTAATAATGTGGACTATGCACTCGTTCTTTCTTCTTACAAGGTAGACTGGCAACGACCATCGACGGCAGAACTAATTAATGTAACAAAAATGCATGACAACCTAGGCATTGTTGCAGGATACAGTATTGACAACCATACCGAGGAAGATCTAAAAAATTATAGAGCATGGATTAAGGACGGGCTAGTAAAAGGTTTGAAGATATATGCAGGTTACGAGCATTACTACCCATACGATGAAAAATATCAGAAAGTTTACGATCTGTGCATAGAGTTTGACATACCTGTTATGATACATACTGGAGATACCTTTTCTGAGAAAGGCAAGCTCAGATATTCTCATCCACTAAATATTGACGAATTAGCAGTAGATAATCATGAATTAAAGATTGTAATGTGTCACTTGGGAAATCCCTGGATTGAAGATTGTCAAGAGGTTGTCTACAAGAATGATAATGTTTATGCAGACATGTCGGGCTTGGCGGTTGGTGAGTTTGATCATTTTTTTGAAAAGATAATTGTGGAAAAGGTTGAGGAGCTTATCAACTACGTTGGAGAACCGAGACAGATTTTGTATGGTACAGATTGGCCAATATCTGACATGAATTCTTATCTTAATTTCGTTGCAAAATTAAAACTCAAACGAGAGTTTAGAGACGAATTAATGTTTAAGAATGCAAAGAATCTTTTCAAAATATAGAATTTCAAGTATTGGTTTTCTTGGATTTGTTAGATCTACCCGATAAGCACGGATTTATGATAAATCAAGTACGCATTATACCATGAAGTCCTAGTAATCTGATAGAATGTTTCTCTTTTTAAATAACCGCGTGATTAACTTCATTGTAAATGTCAGGTATGGGAGATGTAAATGAAGACATTCCGTCCAATAATAAATTAGTTGACATGATGTTAGGTCGTAGTTCAGACAAAATTGTAGATGTAGAATCAATGACCAAAGAAACACAAACTAGGATTTCATCATCATTAAAACAAGGATTTGAGTATGATCACATTATTTGGGTAAACGAGGCAGCAGATTTTCTCAGAAAAAATGTAGGTTCCAAGGTTTCCCTTTTTGTATTATTTGTCGACCTAGTTGGTTCTACGAAGATGACCCTAGAACTTCCAGCTGAAAAGTTATCTGTCATAATTAGCTCATTTTCCCAAGAAATGGGATATGTGATAAAATATCATGCAGGTTATCTCTTAAAATATGTCGGAGATGCGGTAATTGCATTCTTTGTTGGTGGCCAAAATCCTACGCAACAAGCAGATAATGTGTTTAGTTGTGCTAGGGCAATGATTTCTGTTATTAACAAAGGGATAAACCCAATACTTGCAGAATATGGGTACCCCAAACTTGCCATAAAAGTAGGAATAGATTTTGGGGAAAACCACATAGTAAGATATGGTTCAAACAAGTTAAAAGCCCACGTTGATATTTTGGGAGCCCCAATAAGTATAGCCTCAAAAATAATGGCTCATGCCAAACCAAATGAGATCCTAATAGGAAATGATGTTTATGAGAAAATTCATCCTTCGGTGAAAACTCTGTTTAGAAAGGTTATGTGGCCTCAAGATAAATGGAATTATCCAGACAAGCAAACAGGTGCACCATATAGAATATTTTCATATAACATGTAAACTACATTGTGTAATAAATTTCGTTGTACGTAGGATACAGTTCTAATATTGAGTTATGCAGACCGACGAAAAAATTACACCATTAACCACATGATGAATGCAAATAGGAGAAAACCATAAAATCCAAGTAGCGGTAGCGATATCAGATGGAACGTATTGAATTAACAACTTTTGTACCACAATGTAAAAGCATTGAATATGTCATTGATTCCTTTGAAGTTCCATATCAAAAAATCCTTGGAGCCTCATTAGAAAGAGAGATAGTTCGATATGTGATAATAGTTCCAGACAACATATCTCACAACATAATTGAAAAACTTTCTGTACTATTAGATACAACTCAAAAGGACATTTATCTTACAACACAAAAAACAGATGCGACCGTATCAAGATATCTAGACAAGTTAAACGAAAAAGCCCAAAAACCAAAAGAGGTTCCACTATACGAAGAATTAATTCCAATAACAGAGCCTTTCATAAAATTTAGAAAAGATCTTTTAATCATGATCGTGATTGCATCAATAGTGGCATTGGTGGGGTTGTATTCTAACAGTCCAGCCGTAATTATTGGAGCCATGTTGATATCCCCACTACTGGGTCCGATTACTGCATTCTCGTTCAATGCCTGCAGTAGGAAGACCACTGAAGATGCTACATTCTGCATTCTCAGGTGTACTGCTCATACTTGCTGTAATCGCAACTGGAACTTCACTTACCATAATACTGTCTCACATATCGAATATGCCCATAACTCATGAGATAACATCTAGAACCATGGCGGCACCCACAGATGTTGTAATAGCTATACTGTTGGGCATAGCAGGTGGAGTTGCAATGGTTTCAAGCATTCCAGGTATTTTAGTAGGTGTTGCAATAGCAGCAGCATTAGTGCCACCTGCCACTGTCACTGGAATTGGAATAGCATTATGGAACTGGGACATTTTCAGCGGATCCTTACTACTTACTGCCTCCAACATAATTGGATTGATATTGGGTAGCATTGTTGTTTTCTTTCTAAGAGGAGTCTCGCCAAGAAAATATTATGAAAAGAACAAGGCAAGAAAATATCTAATCATAACTATTCTAGTCTTTATAGGATTTAGTATGATGTTAGGAGCGTTTAGCTTTATGCATTTAATCAAGTGATCTATTTAAAAATTGTAAAAATTGACTAGGATATTAAATTTAAACAAATTGAATTATTTGATATCCATATTTTCACATTAATGATCTAATGGAAATGTAGAACAATAGAATATCACAATCCGATATGAATAAAAGATGGCATATGATATTATGATTCGAGTTTAGACTTAATGAATCCCACTACTTATTATTATGAAATCATTATTCCAAAATTAAAAAAATTCTTTGAAACCATAGATATAAGAAAAAAGAAAACCCCCGCGTCCCCAATGGGTAAAATCGAGCCTATCATTGTTAATGAATCCGGTACTTTCTCACATAGGATGGGTATTGAAGATGAAGAAAAACAGATTCAGACACGTTCAATGAATAATGATCTGAAAAATGGATTGTGGAATGTAGCTGTATTGTATTTTTTTCCTAATGTTGATAACCCTTATGTCATTCCGATACGGGAAAATAAGGAGTTTTATTTATTCACAGAAAAATTATGGCTCGAATTTTTCAAATATCCATCTGAGTATATTTTGTATGGTTACATAGGAAATGCAATAAATGAGTTGAGAAATGCATACATGGATTTAAAATGGAATGAAGTGTATGATTTCATGGAATTTGTAATTAAAAACTATGGTTCAATGACTTTAAAGCCAAAGTCTGATTTTATTTCTTCATGTAACGATATTCTTGAACGTGAATCATCATATTATAGGATAATCAATGATAAACTCGTTCCAAAATATTATGGATTATAATAATTTTGTCTGACAATCCTGGTTACCAGAAAAACAACATGAAAAGCGGAGGACAATTTCTGAACATCAACAACCAAAGACGTAACAAATCATTTGTTTATTTGATCTCTACAACTTCTGTAGAAAATAAAATGCCTTACTTTATCACAAGCATTGGAATTTTTGATTTGTATAGAACGTAATTTGTTCTAAAGATATCAAATGATAATCTGCCCATAATTGAATTACGATAAATGTTAAGATGTATACACTGCAATCTATGACATTGAAATACAATGATGACCTATTTCTAATTATAATGAAAACTTTGACAAGCGACAAATCAAAACCAATGGGCATACTATGCGGGATTTTGGCTCTAGTTGTTATTGTCACCATAGCTCCACATGTTTTCGCAATAACATACACAGATGCAGACAATCCTACTGGTCCAATGCAATCTATTGGATGGATGGTAGGAATGGGAGTAGCTGCAGTCATGGGTGGTGTTGGAGTCTTCACAGCAGTTCAATACCATAAAAAACACTAAAATGACCAGACCGCCAAAATATTTCCTCATTTTTTGAGAGTGTGATAGAAAATAAATCACAAGATGTTCGGGGATCTTTTCGAAAATTTCTTTGACCGGAGAAAAACATGACTTTGTAGTACATTTTTGAGATACAATAATTATGAACAATGCAGACTGGCAGATAATGTTAAATAATATTTTACCGATGAAATAACCATGTCACAAGATGTTGAATCAATATACGATGAGTATCTTTCAAAACTGAAACAAGCTATGCCAAACGTCGATCCAAGTTTTATCCACCGGATAATCTATCTGGAAAGAAAGCTTGCCAATGAAGACATGGTCTACCCTGATGTCAGTGCAATTATAGAATACAAGTCCGGTACTGATGTTGACAACAAAGTTGGTGGCCTGAGAGAAAAATATTCAGTGGAGGTAGAACATGCTGACAAACAAGGCGTTCTTCACATCATGGGTCGTATGAAGATAGGCAAGATCAAAGAGATTGCCTTAGATAGAGACATTGCAAAAATTACAGGAAAAGCTGATCCTGGATATGGCGAATAGTGGCTGCATTCAGATGATTTGCAAACTGTAGGTGCTCACTGTGTTTTCTGCCGCTAGTTTAGGATAATGCGTGTTATTGCCACTAGACTAAAACCTAGCGGATTTCATTTCACTCACACCAAATAAAGTCCTGATAAAACAAATTGCGGGAACTTTTCTGATCTTCCTGACAATTGTTTTTCTCAATTCTTGTATTGATGATGATTCAACCTCTGCAACTACATCA
>JBOGQT010000021.1:0-12268 GCA_050749105.1 Nitrosotalea sp.
TCAAACTGCATGATTACGCCATTTTGTGTCATCTGCTGAACCGTCTCATTTTGAATCTGTGCATGTGCCAAAGATGTCGGAAGTATGGTTGTAATGGATATGACTGTCAAAAGTGATACCATGAAAAACGGTACAATGGGTTTCAACAATTAAGCTCCAATGCTCTTGCATCTAAACTTTAATGTTTTTAAGATGTAGATTTGCAACTGACATTAGGTGCAATTTCTTGCACTTGTAACCATGATCCCAATCCGACCAATCTTTCAATAAACTGCTTCATAAAACAGTCTCTAGATTACTCTCAAAGGCCATCATTTTATGCCATGATGCCAAGTGAGATTGTTTTTATGGCGTAAAAGCGACTGATATCATATCTGGGGTATGATGATACGGTGGCTGTTTGATTTGTGATGAAGCTACAGAATTTCTGACCCTGAAATAACCACTTTTGTGGTAGACATGAAAAAATACACAAACTCTGATATGATATTTGACAATTCCAATTAAACTGACTTGGTTATACTTTTAAAACGATGAAGGCTGACCCTGACCTGGCATTTAAGATACTGGAAAAAGTTGGTATTTATTCAGGAAGGTTTGGAATCCCAGAGCCCAAGGTACTGCTGACAACAAAGGAAGTCCTTGAGATGCCAAAAGAGGTTACGCAAGGAAGAAGGACCTCTGCCTACAAATATCTGGGCGTGTCATATATGCAGCACAACATGATATTTGTCAACCTCAAAAAAATACCTGATGACAAGACATTAGAAAATACCATTGTGCATGAGCTGATGCATTTGAGGTTTCCATATCTGAGCCATGGCAAGCGCTTCAACAGGCTTGTAAGGCAGGGACTGGCAGGAAAAATTTTCAAGCCATACAGAAAAAGAGCATAAAAATTTCCAACTAAACACATTTTAGATTATGCCATTATGACATCCTACAGAAAAAACAGGATAAATTTACATAAATACTTCATCCAAGCTCCTACTTGCAGATGGTGCTAAAAGAGGTTGCAATACCCATTGGCGCCGCCATTATATCTTTCATAGTTGCCGCAGTGCTTGCAAGTTGGGTCTCAAAACAAAAGCCTGGAACCCAGCAGATGCTTGACATATCAAATGCAGTTGGGGTGGGTGCAATGGCATTTGTCAAGCGAGAGTTCAGGATGGTAGTCCCAATTGCCATAGGAATTGCAGTAATAATCGGTGTGGCTATTGGTGTCTCAAACGGCATTGCATTTGCCGTGGGGGCAAGCCTGTCTGCAATTGCTGGCATTATCGCACTTAAAATCACAGTAAAGGCGGCAGTCCGGGCCGCAAACGCATCAGGAAAGGGCTTGGGCTATACGTTTGCTCTGGCATTTCGTGGCGGTGCCACAGTAGGTCTGGTGGTTCCAGCCATGGCTCTTCTGGCAATTACAATCTTGTTCTTTTTCTTCCGCAGTCCTATAACTATAGCAGGTGTGGGAATTGGCGCAAGCCTTATCGCGCTTTTCATAAGGGTGGGAGGAGGAATATTTACCAAAGCCGCTGATATGGGCGCAGACTTGGTAGGAAAGGTCGAGGCAAACATACCAGAGGACGATCCTAGAAACCCTGCCACAATTGCAGATAACGTAGGTGATAACGTAGGTGATGCTGCCGGCATGGGCTCTGATATCTACGAATCATATATTGTTACAATGCTTGCCGCACTGCTTCTGGCAGCACTTATTGGAAGCGGACAGAATCTTTTGTATCCGATGCTGATTGGTGCATCAGGACTAATTGCATCAATTATTGGAATCTCTACAATTGGTCCGAGAAAAATGAACGATGTTAACAAACCTCTGGCGCGGGCATTTTATGTCTCTGCAGCAATTGCAATAATACTTAATTTTGTCTTCACATATTTCTTTCTTGATCATTCCGCGTTATCGTATGCAATGTTTGGAAGCACGGTTGTCGGAGTGATTCTGGTCCCGATAATACAGCGGATAACTGACTATTTCACAAGCTATCGATTCAAGCCAGTCCAAGAGATTGAGGCCTCTGCCAAGTGGGGCTATGCATCCCTTACACTGATGGGAATAATCCAGGGAATGCGCTCCACCGGACCGTTCATGATTGCAATTGTAGTGTCGCTTGCCATCTCGTACGTGCTTGTCTCGTCTGCAGCAGCAGGCATGCAGGTTGACCAGTCGCAGATAGTCTTGTATGGCATATTTGGAACATCGCTTACTGCCATGGCAATGCTAAGCTTGGCAGGCATAGTGCTGAGCATAGACGCATTTGGCCCCATTAGCGACAATGCAGGAGGCATTGTAGAGATGACTGGCATGGGAGAGGAAAACCGCAAAGTGACAGATGAGATTGATGCAGTAGGAAATACAACTAAAGCTGTCACAAAGGGATTTGCAATTGCAAGTGCCGGACTTGCGGCACTGGCCATGATACAGGCATTTCAATATGAGGCTGGAAACATATTTGATCTTATTGGAAATAAAATAGTAAGGCACGATCCGTCTAGCACGGTACATCATGCATTAAACTATAGCCTGTCAAACCCGGCAGTAGTGGTTGGACTGCTAGTTGGCGGCCTGCTTCCATTCTTCATCACAGGCCAGTTGATAGCTGCAGTGGCAAGGGCCGCATCAAAGATGGTTGAAGAGATAAGAAGGCAGTTCAAAGAGTTCCCCGGAATTTTGACCTATGAGACAAAGCCAGACTATGCCAGGTGTGTCGATGTTGCCACGGTTGCATCATTGCGGGAGCTGTGGAAGCCTGCTGCTATAACAATTGCAGCCCCGATTATTCTAGGGGTACTAATTGGTCCGCCTGCAGTGGTAGGATTGTTGATGGGTGCAGTTATCACAGGAATCTTCCTTGCCTTCCACCTTGCAAACACTGGCGGTGCATGGGATAACGCAAAAAAATACATGGAGATAAAAGGAAAGAAGGGCACAGAAGAGCACAAAATTGCCATTGTGGGCGATGTGATTGGAGACCCGTACAAAGACACGGCAGGACCTGCTCTTAACACTGTCATAAAATTGCTAAATACTGTAGCTATTGTGTTTGTATCTGCATTTATTGCACTAGTGATGCTCTAGGGTATTGTCATCTACCACTAGGGTCATGTCAAGTTCATCTATCTGGGCCTCTATGGTCCGCTTCATTGCATTGTTGTGCTCTGAGCAAAACTTGAAGAAACCATCAACTGTCTCAAAACAGCCGCATATCCACTTGGTCTGAATCCCGCCTTCCACGGTAAGCTTGTTGTACTTGCGGTTATCTGACACAATTCAAAATAGCATAAAGCAAGATAAAGAGTTTTCAAAAATAATTAGAGGTTTAAAAAAGTGAAAAAATAGTGCTTATGGACAGCCTTCCATCTTCTGGATAAAGTATCCTTTCTTTTCTATCTCGCTGGCAATTGGCTGTGGTGCACCCTGTGTGTGACAGAACTGGCACTCTTCGGTTGTAACTTTAGAGTCTCCCTCGTTAATGGTCTTTAACCATTCTTTTGCATACTGGATTGCCTTTTGATGGTCTTTTACGTTAGTAATGACATCAAAATGCATTGTATGTCCGTCCTTTGCTTCCACGTATGTATCATATACATGAATATCCATGTTTTTGAGGACAGAAAAGGGATATTTATTCTAAATCATGCATTTTTTATCGTGATACATAAAGTTAGAGCCGATCTTCCAGGAATGGCAACCATTGTACTCGAACTAGATGACAAAATTGCGCCAAATACAGTCAGATCGTTTCTAAGTTGTCTTCCGCTTGATATTGGAATAAACGTCTGGGGAGAGGAGCTTTACACTGACAAGACACCAATGCGCGCAGATGAAGAAAATTCCAAGTCCTTGGTGAACCTGATGGATGTAGCTTACTGGCCTTCGGGTAACGCAGTGTGTTTATTTTTTGGGCCAACGCCAATAGGGAAAAAAGGCGAGATAATGCCATACTCGCCTGTAAATGTAATGGGAAAGATAAGATGTGACGATACAGAGTTTGTCAAAAATATCCGCGATGGTGCAAGGGCCACCTTCAGACTAGAATAATTCTTTTACAGGCTGGACCAATCCGCGGTATCATTATTTGGCAACTATCTTTACAGAATCCTTTTACGTAACTTGCCCGTATTACTTGCGTTGTGGGGCCAAAAAGCCGAATTCAGATGTAAAGATTGTAGTGCAACCTTTGTAGACAAGGCGCATTTTGAGCGTCATAAAAAGAACATACACAAGCAATAGTGCTTTAAAGGATTGTTACATCTATGGGTATTACCGCTGATTCTAAAATATAGGCCAAGAGTTCGTCGCTTGCGTTTGAATAGATAACCCACGGGACTGGATTTACCTGCATGTATTGGCGGTCAGTCGAAGAAGGATATGCTGCAGAATCTGGGTGTGAGTGAAATATTGCTATTACTTCTAACTTTTTCTTTGCTGCGTCTTCATATGCTTTTATGAGGTCATCGTTTGATATTGTAAAATTAACAGGAGACGGCTCTGCATTCTTTGTTAAAAAAACATCTTTTATCAAAAACTGACCGTTGTTATTGCTTCCAAACAATATTGCGCAAGATTCATTGGGCTCGTTTTGTCTTGCATGTTTTTTTAGCGCGTCTACGTGATTTTTGGAAAGAATTATCTTTTTTTGTAATGTCATCCTACTAGTATCTTTCCAGTCATCCATGGATGAACTGTACAGTAGTATGGTGTTGTACCTGCAGATGCAAATGTGTACTTGAATGTATTGCCAGGCTTGATAAGGCCAGAGTCAAATGTTCCTGAGGGTCCGCCACTGGGGTCACCACTTGTAACAGTATGTGACGCACTGTCTTGGTTTGTCCAGACTACTGTTGTCCCGACTTTAACAGAAAGGCTTGCCGGGTCAAAGTATTTCTGTCCGGCACTTTGTGTATGTGCCCCGTTTGAGATTGTAACATTTGCGATGATTGGCTGAGTTAGTATTATCTTGCCTGTCATGAAAGGGTGCACTGTGCACATGTAATTATATTCTGTTGCATTTAGTTTTGATGTGTCAAGTGAGTATGTCTTGCCAGATGCAATCAAGCCTGAATCAAAAGCAGAGCCATCTGGTGTACTTGTAACGGTATGAGCTGCAATATCATTATTTGTCCACTGTATTATGTCGCCTTTTGGAACCGTGACAGTGTTTGGCGTGAAATTCGGGTTTCCTTTGATGGATGCATTGACTGGAATGCTAACTGATATGATTGGAACATTTGGCAAAGTCTGGTTGGCAACACCAGTGGAATTTGTCTGGTTTACTTGTTGCGAAGTCAGCGAGAACTGGGCGCCAGGTCCCATAAATCCAAATGCAGTAAAAGAGCCTATTGCAACTATCATGGCTCCAACAAATATTGTAGCTATTGGCCTGAAGTATTTCTGCATCTTCATGGCAGAAAATGCGATTACAATAGTTGGTATGATTATCATAATTAAAAGTCCGACAAATCTTGGTAATGATGTTATGACTGTATTGAGGCTTATTGCATAGGCTCCAACTGATCCTGCAATTCCAAAGATAACAAGAGTTGTTGCCTTGGCTCTTGGACTGGTTGAAACTCCGCCGTTTAAAATTCCCGCAGAAAGAAATATCAAGCCCATGATCATGGTCAAACCTGATAGTGCCTGCATTCCTGTAAGGAAGGTATTGGCAAACCCAAGGTATGATAAAATAACTCCTCCAAGACCGATAGCGGTTAATCCCATACCAGGCATCATGAGGTCCCAGTCGCTCATCGTCATAGTTCGTTTAAGTGAGCTACTTAATTCTTTTGACCTCTAAATGGCAAACTTCGAAGAAATTAAATTCCCAAAAGTCTCGCTATGGATAGTGGGATTAAAAGAAATTCTGGAGATATCCAAGCCCCGTATAGTAGTTTTGCTTGTGATTACTGCAGTCACGTCAATGTATGCAGCCAGCAAATTGATAGGCCCGCAACTTAACTATCAAGGTCTACTGGATATCATTATCGCCGGATCGCTTTCTTCTGCAGGTTCCAGCGCACTTAATCACTATTATGACAGAGACATCGATCCGCTGATGAAGCGAACCAGCAACCGACCAATCCCATCGGGAAGAATGTCTGCAAGAAACGTCTTGATATATGGTCTGGCAGTAAGTGCGATCGCTGTAATTTTTGCCTGGTTTACCCTAAATCCGCTTTCAACATTTTTCATCGCTCTGGGAATATTTTTCTATGTGATAATCTATACTGCATGGCTCAAACGCACCAACTCTTCAAATATAGTAATTGGAGGCTTTGCCGGCAGCTGTGCATCCATGGCAGGATGGTCTGCAGCAACCGGCTCTATGGACATATTGGGCGCACTCGTGGGAATTCTTGTCTTTGCATGGACACCTTCACACTTTTGGTGTCTTGCGATGAAGATGAAAGACGAGTATGCAGAAGCACATGTTCCAATGTTGCCAGTATTGATTGGAATGCAAAAGACATCAAAGTACATACTTGTTAACACTGCAATACTGCTTCCATATTCAATAGCACTTGTGGCATTTGGGTTAGGCTATGTCTATCTTGCAATTGCAGTAGTTTCAGGGGGCCTTATGCTGGTGTACCATTACAAACTAACAAAGACTCCAACTTCAGACTTTGCATGGAAAGCCTACAAGGTGACGGCACCCTATCTTACAATAATATTTGTAGGCATTGCACTTGATGCGGCTTTCCACTTTCCAGTGATTAGATAAATTATTCTTCTTGCACTTCTTGTGTGTCTTGCTGTACAACGCCGGGAAATCCAGCTTCGTACTCTTTTTCTAGGCTTTCCATGTTCTGTCTTTCTATCTCGTCTTCGTCTGCTTCTTTTACAGTAATCTCAACTCTTCTCTCGTCTTTTGTCAACCAAGTAACCTTGACAAGGCCATAGATTTCAAGATTCAAAAGTACCTTGTTGAACTCGTCGTCTGGAATTGAAATTCCTGCTTTTATCAATGCCTTTGAGAGTTCCGAGTCCGTCATAGAGCCGGTGTTTTTTACTATCTCGTATATTGTATTTCTAAGGGGAATTGTTGCCATATCTTAACCATAAAATGCCTTGTCTATTGGCTTTGGTAATGCGTATGATATATTGTCTTTGATTGATGAATACCATTCTTCAACACTTTTGGTAATAGATGGCTTGATGATTTTTAATGCCTCGGAAAAATCAGCAGCGTCTATTTTTGGAGCATTGTTTCTCATTGCCTGCACTGCTGCTTCTCTGCATACTGCTACTAGGTCAGCTCCCGTGTATCCCTTTGTTGCAAGGCCAATCTCTTTCAAGTCTACATCTCCCGATAGCGGCATCTGTCGCGTAAGAGTTTTGATTATCTCAAATCGGCCTTTTTCTTCAGGTGGCGGAATGAAAAGTATCAGGTCTAGTCGTCCTGGTCTGAGTAATGACGGGTCTATCAAATCCGGCCTGTTGGAAATTCCAACAACTATAACCCTTGCAGCTCCACCGTCTTCCATCTCTGTAAGTAGCTGGCTAAGCAACCTCTCCCCTACTCCTCCTTCGTCAAGTGATTTTGATCTTGCCAAGGAATCCAATTCGTCAAAAATTATGATACAAGGTGACGATGTCTTTGCTTTTCTGAAAATCTCTCTTATTGCTTTTTCAGATTCGCCTACCCATTTTGATAGAATTTCTGCGCCTCTGACCAGTATCATATTGCCTCCACTTTCTGTTGCAAGTGCTCTTGCAAGCATTGTCTTTCCACAACCCGGTGGTCCGTAAAGCAATGCTCCCTTGGGGGGCTTGATTCCCATCTTTTGAAATTTTGCCGGTTCCTTTATCGCGGTTATCAAGTTGTCATTTAGTGTCCTTTTTGCATCATCTAGCCCGCCTACGTCTTTCCACCACACTTTTGGGCTTTCGACGTAAAACTCTCTCATTGCAGTGGGGACAATTTCATGCATCGCATCGTAAAAGTCATGGAGATGTATGATCATCTTTTGTAGCACTTCAGAAGATATTTTTTCAGTTTCCATGTCTATCTCAGGCAAAAATGACCTAAGGGCCTGCATTGCGGCTTCCCTGCAAAGTGATTTAATGTCTGCGCCAGTATATCCATGAAGTTCTGCTGCTAGAGTCTTTAGATCAATATCTTCTGCAATGGGCATTCCTCTTGTGTGAATTTGGAGAATCTCAAATCTACCATCTGCATTTGGCACGGATATCTCAATCTCTCTGTCAAATCTGCCCGGTCTTCTTAATGCAGGGTCTACGCTTTCAGGCCTGTTTGTTGCTCCTAATACTATGACATTGCCTCTGTCTGTAAGGCCATCCATTAATGCCAATAACTGAGCGACGACTCTTTTCTCAACATCTCCATAGGCCTCTTCTCTTTTTGGTGCAATTGCATCAATCTCATCGATGAATATTACACTTGGAGCGTTGTCTTTTGCTTCCTTGAAGATGTCTCTAAGTCTTGCCTCTGTCTCTCCGTAATACTTGTTCATTATCTCAGGACCGTTTATGGAATAGAAATTAGCTTCTGACTCACTTGCAAGTACTTTGGCAATCAATGTCTTGCCACATCCTGGAGGGCCATACAAAAGAATTCCACTGTGAGGCTCAATGTTCAGTCTGCTGAAGACTTCGGGATGCTTCAAAGGAAGTTCCACTATTTCGCGCATTCTGTTTATCTGTGTCCTAAGACCACCTATCTCCTCGTATGTGACTCGAATCTTTTTGTCAACTGATGTTTCAGTTAAAATGGTAAGCAAAGTATTGCGTTCTATCTTGGCAACACCTTTTGGTGAAATCTTGTGTATCTTAAAGTCCATAGAATTTCCAAGAATCATCACTGATATCTCGTCGCCCTCTGAGAGTGGCAAACCCTTCAATCTATTTTTGACAAAATCTGTAAACTCTTTGTCTACTGTAACATTTCCATTTACTGGCATAAGAACAACAGTCTTTGCTGGCTTGGCAACAACTTTTCTGACGTTGACCAAGTCGTTTATTCCAATACCAGTGTTCTTTCTTGTCTGACCATCTATTCTGATCATGTCAGGTGCCTTGTTGTCATCATCAGCAGGCCAAACTATTGCACAACTGGATTTCTTCCCTATGATCTCTATCATGTCTCCTGGTGCAACTTTTAAAAACTCCATGGCTTCGGGTTCTACTCTTGCGCGTCTTTTTCCTACGTCTCTTTGTTTTGCTTCCCCGACGCGCATTTGAAGTAGCTCGTCTTTTCTCATTGTGGCTACACCTACTTTGCGTCTACCGAAGCTCGGCTTACTCCAAGCACTTCGAACTCTCCTACGCCTTCAATAGAACGTACACTATTTTCAAGCGAATCCATCTGTCCTTCCTTGTCATCTAAGGAGAATTCGGCACTGATAAAGTAAAGGCCAAAAGCAAGTGGCTCTTTTGTGTATTTTCCAAGTGTTATTCCGTCCTTTAATGCAGCGCCGATCTTCGTAGCGACGCTGTCAAGATCAATTTCAGTTCCTGTTGGTAAAATTTTTGCGCGTAATGCTAATCGTGGCATTTTCTTTATGGTCCTTGGAAATTACATGACTTGCAAGTGTATGCTCTGGCAGCCTCTCTACAACTTTCGCATCTCCACAGCAACAAAGAGCCACAGTTAGGGCAGTTGAATTTCACACATTTATCATTAGGCATTATTGGCCTATGGCAAGAACTGCATACTGGCAAAGTAATAGACGACGACATGTTAGAAACTGAATTTCTACCGAATTTATATCTTATCAATCAACTACGTTTAGCTTAACAGCCGTCTCAGTTCATTTCCTAAAATTGCCTGAACAGCTTTTGCAGATCCCTTTACTCCCAAAAGTTTTGCAACCGATATGGTATGAAAATCAAAACTTCCTTCTTTTGAAATCTCGTTTAGCACTTCAGGAGTTATTGATTCAAAAAGACTATTGATTGACTTGTTGTCAAGCCTCTCAAGTAGGGATCTTGCAAGAAGCATCTGATCAAATTCTTTACCAAATTTATCTGTCCATTCTTTCTGATATTTTTGCAACTCTTTCTCGTTTCCAGATTCCAAAAATTTTGATATGGCTTTTCCAGCCAGTATGCCGCCAAGTCCTGAAGAATATATTCCTCCGGCGGTTGTGGGTTTTGCTTGTCCTGCAGCATCTCCTACAGTTACCACATTTTTTGTTACAAATTCTTTGATTGGACCCTTTATCCATATGGGTGCAAATATCTTTCTTATGCTAGAGTAACTCCCCCTTTGTTTCAAAAAATCTTCTAGTACCGTAGCTGCATTGATTCCTTTTCCGGCAACACCTACTTTTGCTTCGTCATGCCTTGTCGGTATGACCCATGCAAAGAATCCAGGATATTTTTCTTGGTCCAGATACACCTCGACTCTTTCTTTATCAATCCAGTCTGCATATACCTCGTATTGAGCTGACTGAAGTGTTCCTGTGCGGTCCTTGTGAATTAAAGACGAAACTCCCCTTGCATCAACTATTACTTTACATTTTATCTCTCCATCGCTTGTCCTGACGCCGTCTTTGGTTATCTCTCTGAGTGATGTTCTTACTCGTATTTCTGCACCATTGACTCTTGCTTGGTGTGCAATTTGTTTGTCAAACTCTCTTCTGTCAAGTACTATGACCTGTTGCGGTCTTGCATCAAGCGTAAAGTCTCTTCCAGACGGTGATACCATGCGTGCAGACCTTATCTTGTTGTCAAGCGTAGCCCTCATTGGGATGATTCCAAGATCATCGATGGCTGATATGCTTACGAGCCCTCCGCAGTGTTCAGGAGTTCCTATCTCATAGTCTTCTTCTATTACCAGAACTTTGTGGTTCTGTGATGCAATCTCTCTTGCACACAAGAGGCCTGCCACACTGCCACCTGCAACAACTACGTCATAATCCATGCCTTGTTACTTTTCATCAATTATTTATATCAAACATCATCACACGGCTTTGGGACAAAATCAAGCGCACTGATTCTTTAGAAACAACAAAGCCAGCAATGTGTACTGGAGCAGCCTCTCCTGCTTCGTGCAATTTTATTGCCTCCGGTCTCTATTTCCGCAGTACTGAAATTTAAGATGCGAGATCGCCGGACCTTGATCCCCTTGTCTTTGCATGATCTCCAACCATTGTTATAACAGATGAGGAACACCATGCCATCATATGGAAGATGGAAGGCGCATGCGCACAAGCGAGGAGCTGCAGGACCTTGTAAAATCAGTGAGGGACGGAACCTTCCACTACGACGGCAGGCCCAAGAGGTCAACAGACTGGGCAAGCTACGACGAGGCCCAGCTCAAGGAGGTCTCGGGCACGATCCTGCTTATCCGCAAGCTTGTCGATATTGCGGCAGGGTCGGCCAGGGAGGGGGAGCACAGGGGACCCGGCAGGCCGCCGTGTCCTCCGGGCGATGTGGCAAAGGCGCTGCTGCTGCAGGCCTACTTTGGAGTGTCAAACCGCGTGGCAGCAGGCCTTGCAGAACTGTTTGCAGAAAAGCTCGGCATATCAAGCTCGTTTAGCTACAAGACCATCGAGCGGGGATACGACCCCTCTGCTGTAACCCGGATTCTTGAGAAGGTATTTGAGCTCACCGCCAGGCTTGGCAACCATACAGAGGACACGTTCTCGCTTGACGGCACCGGCAACCCCTCGTCGGTAAAGGAGAACTACGAGCAGGTCCGCTCGTACCAGAGAAAGAGGGACGGCCTGCCAGACTGGACCGGCGTGAGCAGGCGCCACACATTCCAGTTCTCCGAGATATCGGTCGGCGTTCACACAAAGATGATAGCCGGGTTTGCATCGGTAGCTGGCCAGTCTGTTGGCGAGCTTGGCCTCTTTCCATCCGTCCTGGGGCAGACCCGCCTCCACTGCCCGCAGATGAGGACGGTGCTTGGAGACGCCATGTACGGTACAAGGAGTACGTGCGCCCTTGTCTCACGGTACCGCGCTATCCCGTACTTTATGCCGCGCAGGAACGCCACACTCAGGCCAGTAGGAGTACCTGCATGGAAGGCAATGGTGTTTGATTTCATAGACGACACCCAGTCCTGGCTGCAGGCGTACCACATGAGGTCGATCTCGGAATCGGTCAACTCGGTAGACAAGAGGAGGTTCCCTTGGACATTGAAAAAGAAGCTTGCATGGAGGAAGGCAAACGAGTCATTTCTTAGGAGGAACATCTACAACATCAGGCAGTACCACAACCTGATGTTTCTTCGTCCGTCATTGATTGAGAAATTACCTGCATGAATTTTGTCCCAAAGCC
>JBOGQT010000022.1:0-12939 GCA_050749105.1 Nitrosotalea sp.
GGAACTGAAATCATACCACCATGTGACTGGGTCTAATAGGTCTCATACCTATACTCTGGTTTGACTATGGATTATCAATGACTACAAAAAAAGCTGTTGAAATTGTGGAGATGCTCCTCGACATAAAGAGCAGGATCAAACGAAATCTGGAAAAGCCAGAAAACAACTGGGGTACAGATTCAGTTGGACAATTTGTGCAGAGGGAAGTAACAAATCTTACAAATGAGATAGACTGGCTTCAAACTCTCAAAAAAGAGATAGCGCCAGACTGCAAGCATCCACCTGAGATGCACGACATGTGCGGAGACCAAAAGTATTGCATGAATTGCAATATTGACCTCTAACCATTTTTTTAAAACGAGGTTTAAAAAATCGAAACTATAATAGTCTTGCAATTCACACGTTAGGACATGCGATCAAAATCTCATCCCTTGTGTCTTGAGGGGTTTATCAATTATCGCGATCTAGTCAGCAAAAAACACCATGAAAGTATTATAACGACAACCAAGAAAGAAACATGATGGAGATGTTCAGGGAATTGGAATACTCTTCAATATCTGTAGAGAGTCTCCTTGGTCGTCCATTAAATGATGTGGAGACAAGACATACTCCAAAAATACTCTACATCAAAGGTGTCATAGAAATTCCGTTACCTAGGCCCAGGGTATCAATAATAGGTTCCCGAAAAGCGTCTCAAGATGGGCTTGAAGCTGCCAAAACAATCACAAAAACTTTGGTAGGGAATCAAACCGTGATTGTTAGTGGACTTGCTGAAGGAATTGATACATCTGCCCACCAAACCGCTATTGATATAGGAGGTAAAACCATTGCCGTTCTTGGAACCCCGTTAAACAAGGTGTATCCAAGAAAAAACTTTGAGCTTCAACAAGAAATTATGAATAACCACCTTGCCGTTTCACAGTTTCCAGTAGGTCATCCTACCAAGCCAAAGGATTTTGTGCTCCGAAATAGAACAATGGCACTAATATCTGATGCCACAATAATTGTGGAAGCTGGAGATACAAGCGGTTCGCTGCATCAAGGCTGGGAGACCTTAAGATTAGGCCGTCCGTTGTTTATCTGGAAATCGGTATTAAATAACAAGCAATTAAGCTGGCCTGAAAAGATGCGGCAGTACGGCGCGATGGAACTTTCTGAACCAATGGACATATTCGAAGTTTTACCATCTCATCTTGAAATGCTTGATGTATTTCAGTAATTACCATGCGCCTTTCTGAAATCGAGTTTGGTTCTCTTTTTACATACTCGCCACGCGGAAATTCAGATGCCCAATGTCGTTCAAGAACTGTAATGCGTATACTCAAAAATGACGAGTTCTTAATTTTGGGTGATAATAAGATTCTGATGTCAGATTACATTGCAGAGGGGATTCAGAACAACCTGAGAAACCTGCCATTTGCAGATTACTTTAACACCAAACCAATTCTAGTCCCTACGCCAAACAGTTCCTTGAATAGGAGAGGTACTCTGTGGGTTCCACAGCGTATAGCGGCCGCACTTGTTAGAAGAGGGCTAGGAAGTAGAGTCGCAGAATGTCTCAACCGAGTGACGCCACTGAGAAAATCCGCAACAAGTTTGGCCGCCGATAGACCACAAGCAGAAAAGCATTATGATTCGATAGAGGTTACAAGAATGCTAGATGAGCCAAGAGAAATTATCCTTGTGGATGATGTTGTGACACGTGGTGCCACTCTACTTGGTGCCGCAAATAAGCTGGCTGATGCTTTTCCCAATGCACGAATACGTGCCTTTGTGGCCATGAGAACAATAAGCACTCCCGACAATTTTGTTAGAATTAATGACCCATGCGTAGGATCAATCACCCTTGTTGGAGACGGCACATTTAGAAATCCGTAGATCTGAACAGAGTTTCTAATTGTTACGAAAATAATACGAGCTGATGAAATACCAGAAAAATTCCGAACTGGGAAAGGCCATCCCACCGGTAGAGGCCGTTCATATGAGGATCCTGTTGTTTTTGCACAACGCATATTCGATGAAGAATGTAAGGATAACTAGTCGATATTTCAATATATGTTAAAATATATATAAATATATATACAACGGTGACGAATATTGGTTGTAATGGAAATGAAAGATGATAAAAAACAGATACTGATCAACCTCTCGCCTAGAGAAACTGAGGTTTTAAAAGAAATTGATTATTTGGAAAAACAAAACATCCTGCCAAGTAACAGGACAGAGATTTTCAAAAGAGGGTTGCATATAGTACGATACCTTGCTGAAGTTAACGAACGACCGCTGCTCGAAATACTTTTGGATAAACTAAGCCATGTGACAAAAAACCCGAGTATGGGTGGCCTTGACACTACGTTATCTCTGTCCGCTGCAATCCTGGCAGTCATGATAGCAAAGCGTGGAGTGCTAGGTTCAGAAGCATTTGAAACGATTCCTCTTACATTAAAACAATTCCAAAATGTTGATCTAAGTAAAGTGGATCAAAAGTTAACTATGGAAACTTTAAGGGGATTAACTACAAGCGTCGATACTATATTCCTTAAACATCATTTGAGCAATACTCAAAAACAAATTTCGGCCTGATATAACAAGCGCAAAAAAGAACACATAAATTTTTTACTTCTTAAGTTTTTTAACTTGCGAAGGTGAAATTTAATATTTCTATACAAGTGGCCCAGAAATACGACCATGATGGTACCTTAGTCCCCCCGGGCTTGAGTTTAAGATTCAGATCTGTGAATCCTGATACTTGTGCTACAAACTAAAAATTTGAAGATACTACTTGTTCTCATATGTGATAATTAATCGATGATTTATTATTGGAGTCATCTGCACGGTCTTTCATGCTTTCGGCCAAAGAATTAATGCATGCCCCTATATCTATTTCAAAGAATTCCAGCGTTTCTCAAGCAATCTCAAAACTGCTTGATCTTAACAAAAGCCGTCTTGTTGTAACTGATGAAAGAAAACCAGTAGGTATTGTAACGGAAAAGGATATTGGCTTTTTCTTGTTTACCGAAAAATCAAATCACAGCCTTGACAAGATACCTCTTACAACACTGATGAAAGGGCTGGTATACACAGATGCCAATACTTCAGCCGTTTTATGTGCAAAGAAGATGGTTGAAAAAAACATAAGCTCTCTTGCAGTAGGAAGTGAAAATAACATTGAAGGCATATTTACAAAAACTGATCTTACAAAATTTTATTCTACAAACTATGCAAAAAAATACAAAGTTGCAAACTATATGACAAACCACTTGTTCACTGTCCATGACGATGCCCCATTATCGCGAGTTATGGCAAAGATGCTTGAACACAAAATTTCAAGGATAATTACAAAAGATCAAAACGATAATCCGGTTGGAGTTATATCCTTTAGAGATTTCTTTAGGGTGTCACTTGAACTTGGAGTCGAGGATTTCTCAGATGAATATTCATTATCTGACCACATTAGGCACGGTTTTCTCTCATCGGATGGATTTGGTTCTTTAACTCTGGCAGAAGAAATTATGACAAGAGGAATTTTTTCAGTATCTAGTAACCAAGACCTTGCAAAAGCATGCAGGATAATGATTGATCACAATGTAAGTGCGCTTGCAGTATTTGATGAGAAAGACAAAATATTTGGGTTGATAAGCAAAACTAACGTGATGCAGGCTCTAGCGTCTATTACATGACAAATTAAAATTTTCTATAAATAGATACAAAACAAGTCCATGACAGTCCCACTATTTCGTTTTTCTCTTTTAATTTATCTCGTTTGGGAGTTTGCAAAATTTGATGTAAAAGTTTCTGCAGAATTTATTCTTTAGATTCATACTTGATACTATTGGTATGGTATACTTTGTTCCATGTTATGCAATCTAGCTATTGCGTTAAGAGCATTATTTTTGTAGTCCTCACTTCTTGAAAGCCACCATGCAATATCTGTTGTAGTTACTATTCCAGATGGTTTACCGTCTTTTCCAATAACTACTAGACGTCTTATCCCATAGATGGACATCATAAGTGCGGCCTCGTCTATTATCTTGTCAGGCTCTATGGTTATGATTGGCTGTGACATGATCTTCTCTACTGGTACTTTGGAAGAATTCAGATCCTGCAAAGCCACTTTAGCTACAATATCCCTTTCCGTTACAATACCTACTGGTTTGCCTTCGTGTGAGACCACAACGATGGATCCTATTCCAACCTCAGACATAATTTGGGCTGATTCAATTACAGTTGAGCCGATAGGAATAGTTTGAATAAATTGTGTCATTATTTCCTTGACAGTCGACTCTCTCATGTTTGAATATAGTATTTGAGATTATTAGCACATAGGCTTAGACAAATCGAGCGGATGTTAAACTAATTTTATCAAACCTACCGATAATGATACCTGTACCTTACAGGGATCATTACAGTTGAAAGTCCAGACCGTTACGTCGAGACATTTCTTTCAGAATCCTGGACTGAGCATCTACGCTAACATGAAAGAATAACAAAGACAAAATCTAATTTTTATAAATTTTCTATTTAGCCAGGTCTACACTTTTGTCTATTGCTCTGCTGACTACATTTAGGAGAGTAATTTTATTTTCAGCAAGTTGTTCTACAAATCTCTGTGAAAGTAATCTTGTCCTCCCCCTATATTCACTGTCAAGTCTTTGATAGAGTTCACTATCGACAACTTAAGAGATCTTCCAAATTTCCTTCTCTTATAACAAAAACATTCTTCATCTCAACAAAATCTGCAAGCGCGTCAAATATTTGGTCTTTGTACACATGTTTGCGTACTAAGTCGTAGAGTGAGGATTCAAATTTGGTTAAATTGGACCAAGTTGTCCTAAGACATGAGACCAGTATTGAGGGATACATTCAAACAATCTTTGTTTTATGTAGTCTCGTAATAACAAAATAAACTGCTAGTCCAATTAGACACCATGCCAAAGAAGCCATTTTTGCAGTGTTACTAAGATAGTAAATTAAAGCCACGCAACATGCCAATTCAACTATCGGAAGAATTGGATAAAGAGGCACTTTGAAAGGTCGTATTGTTTGAGATTCTTTCTTTCTTAGCTTCAAAAGAGACAAGTGTACAAAGATGTATGTCAGCAAGCTTCCAAAATTGTAGATCGATGCGATAGTGCCAATATTTTTGAAGAAAACTCCAGCTAGAACGGCAATTGCAGAACCCCCAACTAAAATTGAGATATACGGAGTTCCAAATTTTTTACTGATAGCATCAAACTTTTGTGGTAGGACTCTATCTCTTCCCATCACAAAACTTGCCCTAGTACCACCAATTATAGAACTTAGGACAACGGAACCTGTAGCAACTATGGCTGAAAATGAAATAATATCTAGAAAAATTCTATTATTTGAGATAGCTGATGCCAGTGTTGACAAGGGAGAAGGATTGTTTCCTAGTATCTTCCAATCCAATACTCCAACTTCAATTACTGCTATCCCGATGTATAACACAAAGCTTACAAAAAAAGCAAGTAACAAAGCTTTTGGGATTGTTTTTTGTGGATTTTTTGTTTCTTCTGACATCATGGAAACGGTGTTGAATCCAAGAAATGCAAAGAAGATGATAGCTGAACCATTGAGTGTTCCACCAAAACCATTTGGAAAAAACGGATGAAAGTGTGCTGCACCTAAATGAGTTGAAAGATAATACCCACCAAGCATAATTAGTAAAATAAGTGCAAAGATCTTGATGAATACCATTATCATGGTAACATGAGTAGCTTCTTTCACTCCAATCAGGTTTAGAATCATCAATACTATTGGAAGCCCCACAGCTGAAAGAATTAATGCGGTACTTCCCTGCAATCCAAATAGTTCGGTAAAATAGGCAGCAAATCCAATTGAGACAGCTGCTGCACCTACAATATAATCAAAATAATTAAACCACCCTACTACAAAACTCCAGAATCTACCAAATGCTCTTTTTGTAAATGCATAAGATGCTCCAGTCTCGTGAACAAATGAAGAAAGCTCAGCATAAGAAAGAGCTGCCATTAATGCAATAGAGCCCGCAATCAAGAATGAGAGGATGACTGAGGGACCAGCTAATCCTGCAGCAACTCCACTTATTACAAAAATTCCCGCACCAATTATGTTTGCAATTCCAAGCGATGCTACACCTAAGAGTCCTAGGTTTCGTTTTAACTTTGTGGTCTCTGACATAATCTTGATTATTTTATCCGTATGGAGAGTTTAATTCAGAATGAGAATGAGGAGGCATTGATGAAATTCCTAAAGTAAACTTCTCAGACAAGGTAGACATTACAATAAGCGATGCGTTTCTTACAAGCTTTAAAGATTCCATGAAAAGAGTATGAGTAATGTCTTCAACGTACAGATGATTAATGATTGTAACAACTTTCATGTCGTCCGCAATGTTGTATTCAACTCCAATCTTTAGGAGTTCACGCTTGAGTCCTTCCAATAATTTCATTTTCTCAATAGCATTTAGAGAAGAAAACCCTTGCTGAATTTGAGGCGGATTGAGTAATTGCATTGCAAAGGCAAGAATTGATTTATTTTTTGGTTTGGCAATATCTATGACAAAGCCTAGTCCAAAAGCATTAGATAAAGCAAATTGAAAATCAGCATAGTCATTTTTTATTTCGGAGAATGATAATACGTCGGTTGTTAACCACTCTTTAATCTTATTTTGCAGGGATGCAGTGTCTAGCATACTATGTTGAATAGCATGTTAAATAAAAATAGATATGATATTATCACAATAATGATTTTACAATTTGACTACAAATAACTTCTATTGCTAATTTAGTGATTAAGGTGAGTAAATTCTCTCAATACCTTTGATGGGTATTTTGATTTTAGTTCAAACCATAATTGGATTTTATATGTCATAATGTGAAAATAAAATTAAGGAAAGGAGTTTTGTAGCTACTCCGAGTTAGCTTACTGCACATTTTATGTTAAAAATTTTTCACAAAAATTCCGGGTTTCCGTATCGCCTGTGACCCAGAGAACCCCCGGGCCCGTATTGCATGTGACCCAGAGGACGTAATGACTGTAGGGCAACCATGTGAAGTTTTAGAATGCCTACTCCGAGATTGTAACGCGAAGGATTTTGGCCTCTTGATCGGGGCAGTCATTCCTACCTCTCGGAAGGTGGCCGATCGTGTCGGCAACATCCATGCCGCTTTTTACCTCGCCAAACGCTGTATACTGACCATCAAGGAACGTGCTGTCGCCTGTTACGATGAAGAACTGTGAACCTGCACTGTCCGGGTCATCTGACCTTGCCATGGAGACAGCGCCTCTCAGGTGGGACTTGGAATTAAATTCTGCCTTTATCGTATATCCCGGTCCTCCCATCCCCCAGCTACTTTTGTCTGGTTGCTTTGTATTTGGATCTCCCACTTGGATCATGAATCCCGGCATTACCCTGTGGAAGAGTATACCGTCATAAAAATTGGACTTGGCCAGTTTGACAAAGTTCCTTACAGTCTCAGGAGCATGATTTGGTAATAGTTCAAAAATGATGTTCCCAAAGTTGGTCTCTATTGTAGCTTGGGGCATCTTTTACAAACAGCCATTTTATCATAAGAATCTTTCTTCACTTCATGCTATTGCTACTGTCATTTTATTATTAACATTTTTTATAAACGAGTCTCACAGTTTCCACATTGCCCTGTGGACCAGAGAATCCATGAGGTACTTGCATCCGGTTTCAAATTATGATCAAGTTTCACAGGATTTGAGTCTTACAGAAATAAATCTCCAAATCAGGTGAGGATCCAATTAAGAAATCTAAAGATGGTTTATGATTAAAAATAAAATAAAGATAAAAAAAAATTTGGTCTACTACTGAGTTCCAGTTGATGAACTTGTCGTAGTAGATGATTTGTGTTTCCAGGCACCTGATCCCATGTGGCCTTTGTGGCCCATTCCGGAATGACCGCTTCCTAGTGCGCCTAAGGTTAATGGATGGCCTGTGGAAGTGTGTAGTATGCTACCATTTCCTGCGTCTACTATTACAGAGAAGACGCCCGTGCCGTTAGTTACCTTGAAGCCGTAGACTAAGGATCCCTGTATCACTTTCAATCCTCCGCTGAGCACTTGTCCGTTGGTTATACCTGGTGCACCTGCTGCAGTAGTTGCTGCGGTGGTGAACGGTACCTTAACCTCAGACAGGATCATTCCTGGAAGGACGATGGACCCTACGATCTTGGTAGGGGTAGTGGATGGTGTCTGTGCATATGCTAACGATGCTCCAAACGTAGCAATCACTGCTACGCCCAAAATCATGGCAAGCATTTTTTTGTTGCTGGTTAGATTCATTGAATTCATTTCTAACCTATCTACGTGTATTGATTAATAAAAAATTGTGACACCTTGTTCACTAACAATGTGAGTTAACATAGTTGTTATTTTGTCTCATGTATCATGAGGTAATTTGTCTCATGTATCATGAGGTAATTTGCCAGAAAAACTCACTTGAGACAAAAGTAGTTTCAAAAATATGAGTGATCTGGAAAAATTTACAAAACAATTGTTGGATAACCTTGTATGTTCTAATGAGGTACAAACCTGACCCTTATATGTAAATAATATTTAGCTTCATACAATTGTCTGACGATAAAAAACCTGATCATTCCACCGAGTATCTTGCTAATGAGCGTACGTTTCTTGCATGGTTACGTACTTGCATCGCTCTTATAGGACTTGGTTTTGTAGTTGCAAGATTCAGCCTTTTTCTCAGAGAATTTGTCATCATAACAAAAAATCAAGCAATTCCGACAAATTTGCCAACCCAGTCTTCATCAACAATACTTGGCATAAGTATGATTGGTCTTGGAATTTTATTGTTAATTTACTCATTTGTAAATTATCTAAAAGCTCAAAAAGCAATAGAAGCAGGAGTTTACGTACCAAAACATAACATCATGTATTTGGCAACCATCGGTCTTGTAGTCTTCGGTGTCATCGTAATTTCCTATTTAGTTCTTATAACAACCTGATTTGATACACAAGAAAGTGTACTAGTGATCCATCTAATTTATGATGTGAAGCAGGTCCTGTAAAACTTGAGATGTTAATGGGTTCAGACCTGTGAGAATCTGATACGAGATTGATTTCAGAATCATGACTAATTTTATGTTCATGTTTATTACATTTACATTTAAAACTTACAATATTTGTTGATTTTTAGGTACAATACAGTTGAAAGAAGATAGCACGAAAAAACATTGTAGTGTATTCTACTCTATACCTTCGTACGTTCTGATCTCATTTATTATTGCATCTTCCATGTTTGGGATACTTTATGTCTTGACCAATTCTCATATTCAGGGTTGGAGCATACTACCAAATGATGATGAATACACAAAACAGAAGAATTTCTATGCTAGTCTAAATCCAAATGAAAAAAAGATTTTCCTCATTGGTTCTAGCCAGATATACGCCCTGAATACAACATACATTCATCAATATTTGATAGAAAATAATCAGAATTACACAATCTACAATTTGGCTGTGGCTGGCGATAAACCAATATCAAGATTAGATACAATTGACATGCTAATTTCATCTCATCCAGACCTTGTTGTTTATGAGATATCAGACAGAGATTTTGCGAATTGGAATTCACCAGACAGTTTTCAGGACAATCAACCAATAATTCCCATACTCCCTGATCCACAATCAATATTCAAATATTCGTTAGGTCTTAACACGCTACTCAGTTTCAATCACGGTCTTACCTCTTCACCAAAGGTTAGTTTTTTGAGTTCCATCGGTGTTCGAGTTTCTCCTGATTCATTTCAAAATGTAAGTACGAACGCGCAAAATCCATATCCTAACTTACCTTTCTCCAAAATTTCAGGATATTTCGAAATAGAAAATGATAATGAATTAAGAAGTAATCAACTTGGAGAAGCAATAAGCAACATTGATCCTGCTCCCATAAACGAAAATGCGTTAGTAATGAATGAAATCATAAAAAAACTACATGATAACAATATCAAAATAACTGTTTTCAGTGCACCAGAACAAAGGTATCATTTAGAAAATATGGGAAATGATAGAATACGAGCATTTGATCTTGTTATAAAATACATCTCATCTCAATCAAATATTCATATTTACAATTTTTTTGACAAGTACGCTGACCTGCCAATCTTTGCGGATCTAATTCATGTTGCGGTTAATAACAATTCAAGTATCTACAGCCAAGACATTTCAGAGATAATTCTAAAAGAGATTGAAAAATAGTGCTATTTACAACAGTTGATTTTGTAGTTTTCTTCATAGTAGTTTTGACTACTATCGTAATTGTCAAGAATAGAAAGTTTCAATATCTCTTCCTTTTGGCTGCTAGTTACTTTTTCTTTTATTATTCTAGCAACTATCTGATCGTCCTACTCATATTTACCACAATGTGGGATTTCTATTTTGGAAAGAAAATCTTTGAAACATCAGATCCCAAAAAGAAAAAAATTCTTCTAATTTTGAGTCTCTGTGGAAATCTTGGCCTACTTGGATTTTTCAAATACGAAGATTTTGCAGTAATGCAATTTAACATATTAGGAAGCTATTTTGATTTGTCTACAAAAATTCCACTACTGAATTTAGCGCTACCTATAGGAATCTCATTTTATACCTTCCATTCTCTGACATATACGGTAGGAATCTATCGGGGCAGCTCCCCTGCAAAGTCATTTCTAGAATATGCCCTCTTTGTAGCGTTTTTCCCACAATTGGTGGCCGGTCCCATCTTAAGAGCAAAAGACTTTTTGCCACAAATGCGCGAGAAACTGGATTCCTCTAGTGCAGAATCGTACCTGCGTCAAATACTAATCAACAAACAGAATCTAAAGATGGGAATCACCTTGATGAGCATTGGATTCTTCAAGAAAATGTTTTTTGCAGACAATATTTCTCCCATGGTAAATCAGGTGTTTGCACATCCAATAGGAACTGATTCATTTACAATTATTCTTGCCACGATTGGTTTTGGCATTCAGATCTATTCTGATTTTTCTGGATATACTGACATTGCCATAGGTGCAGCCATGATACTTGGATTTAAAATTCCAATTAATTTCAACAATCCTTACTTTGCGCTTTCCCCTTCTGATTTCTGGAAGAGATGGCATATTTCCTTGTCATCTTGGTTAAGAGATTATCTTTACATTCCATTAGGAGGCAATCGCAAATCAAAAGGAAGATCTTATCTTAATGTGATTATCGTCATGTTTCTTGGGGGATTGTGGCATGGCGCATCTTGGAACTTTGTAATGTGGGGTCTTTTGCATGGCGTTTACATATCTGTTCAGAAAATGATTCAGGACAGGTTCCCGAATTTGAAAAATCATTCCTTTTTCAAGAAAAGAATTGGAATGATTATATCCATAATTGTCACACAATATCTGGTATTTCTTACTTGGATCCCCTTCAGGGTACAAAATGTTGATCAGATGTTTTATGCCATGCGAAAATTTGTCATTTGGGATTTTCATACGGTAAGTCTGTCTGACTTTGTCTCTTTACACAAGTTTGCTATTTCGTTAATGGTATTGTTCATGGTTTTCAATTTCATATCATTCAAGAAACCTTACTTGCTAGAAAAAATGTCCAATCTACAACCTCGTTATTGGATTTGTCTTTTGGCGGTAATCATGTTTCTGATATTTTTCACATATGGTGGCAGTCCTGAAGATTTTATCTATTTCAGGTTTTAGATTTGTTCTAAATAAAAAATTGGAGAGGGATCTGGTTTCACCCAAATTACCTTCTTATTTTGTGGCGCGGACTGACCTGTCTCCATACACTGTGGGCGCAAACACCCACCAACTCGTACCCGCACACAGTACAAAATTCAATCATCCGATAGAGCATTTCATTTTCATACCTGCTATGAAACGTTGGATAAAACTTACCAGACAACAAAACCAGATTCTCCACACATACACTTTTTGCCTATGTTTAAATATCGTTTCAAAGAATTTTTTACCATATGGTATCAGTAGACCAAGTTTTACAGACGCTAACTACGGTAATCGACCCTGACCTGAAAAAAGACATTGTCTCAATGGGGATGATAAAAGACCTCGAGATAAACGGAAATGATGTCAAGTTTACACTAGAGCTCACCACACCTGCATGTCCATTCAACGAAGAGATAGAGCAGGATGTTAGAAAGGCATTATCAACCATACAAGGAATAGCAAAGACTGAGATCAAGGTTACAGCAAAGGTCATGGAGGGAAGGTCACTTGCCGCAGACCAGATGCTTCCAACTGTAAAAAACATAATAGGTGTTGCAAGCGGCAAGGGCGGAGTAGGAAAGACTACAGTATCAGTAAATCTTGCACTGGCCCTTGTAAAGACTGGTGCAAAAGTTGGAATATTAGATGCAGACATTTACGGCCCTAGTGTTCCCCTAATGCTTGGCATGGGCAAAGCCGCACTCGAAGTTGACAATAACAAACTCCAGCCTGCCGAATCACACGGACTAAAGGTAGTATCATTTGGATTTTTTGCAGACCAGGACCACCAGGCTGCAATATATCGTGGACCAATAATTTCTGGAATACTAAAACAATTTTTGGTAGACACCAACTGGACAGACCTTGATTATCTGATTGTAGACTTGCCACCGGGAACAGGTGACATTCCACTTACGTTAGCACAGACAATTCCAATCACTGGTATTGTAGTTGTGACAACACCGCAAGAAGTTGCAAGCAACGTGGCAGTCAAGGCATTTGGCATGTTCCAAAAACTCAACGTGCCAATTATAGGTGTGATAGAAAACATGAGCTACTTCAAGTGTAATAACTGCAATACAACACACTACATCTTTGGAAAAGACGGCGCAAAAAGAATGAGTGAAAAATACGGCCTGCAGTTCTTGGGTGCAATTCCGCTAAATCCTGGCATCATGGAAGGCTCTGATGCTGGCAGGCC
>JBOGQT010000023.1:0-18692 GCA_050749105.1 Nitrosotalea sp.
ATCTTTACGGAAGGTCAGGAGACTCGAACAAAGACTTTTCCAGGCACCGTGAACCCGGCATCAGCATCTGAAACTAAAAGTAAGACACCTTGAAATTCCAAAATGTAATTACATCAAAAGAAAAAGATACTGAAAAAATTCTGGAAAAGATATAGGAATTCAGAAGGAGAAAATGCTTTTTTGATACTAGTAGGTACACCTGGCAATTCAAAATAAGATTGCATATGTCTTTTAGGAATAATTAGTGTAATATTTTGTTACAGGATAGAATGTATGGATTGCATTGATTTGATAAATATCATCAAACTAATAATCCAGTGACTGCATTGTTCTGTATTTACGAAATTATTTTATTAGAAGCAAGATATTGAACTAAATTCTCAAAAGTTGTATTATCTATTTTTCCTTCAAACCACCAGCTAGCGACGTTCTTTAGCCAATAGGGAATAGTAGCAGATTTTTCATTATTTACTGCAGTAATTTGTTGTGGAGTAAAAGATTGTATTGCATTATAGAAATCAGTATCACTTGCCTGTCCATTTGCCCAAAGGCCTACTATCCTTTTTGTCAATATAGTATTAGAAACATGTTGTGCGGTTTGATTTGTTTGGTTGTCAATCACATAAAGCCATGCTATGCCAGGCTGTGTTTGATTGATGAGGGTTCCTTCTAAAAAGACCGTGTTGTTATAAGAACCAAATTTGGTACTATCTATGTTAACTGCCCTGAGGGTAACCTCACCTCCATTTCGAAACTGTGGGTAATCTGAAATATTGAATGCCTTGATTGCAAACCCCCCATTTTGAGTCTCATTAGGCAGTATGTATCTAGTAACTAGTTCTCCTCCTTGTTGCTCCATCAGCTCAGATGCAAACTGGGTTTGTAATGGATTGATTATTTTATGATCTGGATCAGCATATGAATAATCTATTGTTTCTTGAGGGGTTTTGTTACAAATTTCATGCCTCCAAGTTTCAGATGACTTTATTGCATCAATCATTAATTGTCCATGAAGAAATTCATGGTATAGAACAACATCATTTTCCACTTGGTGTACTTGTGGGTTTACGCTTGTTCCATTTAACAGAAGATTCGAGTTAAGCCGTAGCTCATTATTGCATTGAAGTGTAACTTTTTCTGCCTCTGTTGTAACAAGACAATTCCATGTGTAGGTTCCACCTATAACTTGGTCTTCATGTGCAGTGGCATCATCAAACTTGGCCAATCTGGTGGTAATTACAGCTATTATGAAATTATTTGTATCAGTAGAGTTGCATGGAAAACTTATGATCAGTGGTTTTTCAAATGTCTGAATTACATCTGTTACATCTTTTTTAGCAACAGTGATCTTCTCAAATTGAGAAAATAATTGACTAAAAAGATTCTGCTCTTGCTGAGTTGGAGGCTCGTACGTTGCATATGCTGAAACAAAATTTGTAAAAAGTAAAACAGTAATTGCCAGACACAAATTTTTCAAACTAGTAAATCCACTTTTTTGCAATTAAGAATTAGGACTCATTTGTATCTGATTCCTAAATTCGTTCCAGGCAGGTTTTGTGTCGTTATTTACATCAATCAGCCCAGTGCCACAAAGATATGCTGCCGTATTATTCAGGAGAATTTGGTTATCAAATGCACTCTTTATGTTTGTGTTCAGGCCGCTATAACATGTGTCAGATGGCCTGTCATATTGTCTGTACCATGTCATGAACTCAAATTTAGACTCGTTTTTCCTGTAAAAGGAAAACGCATCTTGCATAAACTTTACTTGATTGTCTTGCGTTCCGTTAACTGCTTTATCTGTACTCCACCCAATCTCCATCAATGCAACGTTTTTCCCACCTGAAAAATTCATCATGTCTTGAAGATCTTGCGCTTCCCTGTCAGGGCTCTTGGATTGGTAAAATACCAGATCAACTGGTGAATATGAATATGCCACAAAGTCTCCTTGGTTGAGCTTTGCTACCATGTCACCGTCAGAGCGATTTATCAAATCATTTAGTGAGAACCAATTTCCAAACTTGACATCAGGGTGTTTTGCCTTTAGCTTGGAATAAACAGAATCGAAAAAGTCCACATATTTTGGAATGTCGCTTGGATGATCTCTAAAGTAGATGTTCATATCGCCACCTATGACTACATAATCCACGATATAGTATCTTGACAGAATTGTATCAAGTGCACTTGCTGTCTGATTTGCTAGATTTTCATCTAGGTTTGGTTGCCCTAACCAATTTGGAAACGGCCCAAGCTGATCGTTGTTTATTATGGAAAAGTACAGTGTTACGTTGAGGTGTTGTTCTCTGTTTAGTCCCATAAGAATATCATATGTCTGCCAATTGAAAGTTCCTTGTTGTGGCTCTACGAGTGGCCACAGCATGTAGACATTACTTCTACCTATTCCTGTAGATGCAGCTTGAATGTAGGCATTGTGTACTTGAGCAAAGGTTGGTCTCTCGGTTGGGGGCATTATAACTAGACCCAGCTTTAGATTTGGTGATGTTTGAGTTATTGGTGATATAGTCTGTGATTGTGGTTGCAAAACGAGAAAGAATACTGCAATGGCAACAGCTACAGCCGCTGCACCTATGGCAACACCGAGTACTTTTTTCTTTGATTTGATACCAGTAGGTTGTTTGTTCTCATTATCTGGAACATCTTTGGCAACATCAGTAGCTTTTTTCTTCAATGCTATTTTCAGTTATGGTTGATACTAAAAGAGTTTTGATTTAAACAGAGTTGAACTTATCCAGATGTACAACCGCTATATCCACATTCAATGCAGATATTGCAGCCTTCTGCAAACACAAGTGTATTTTTGCATGTGGGACATAGTCTCTCTTCAATTTGTTCAGCCGTAAGTTTTGGTTGTGCTTGCATAATTCCATCTTCTGGAATCTTGATCTGAAGTGCTCTTTCTACTTGACTTCGCAGATAGGCGTTTGTGACGTTCTTTGATATGTAATCAGTCACATATACACTTGGAGTAACTTGGAATGTCTTTTCTACATTATCACCTGTCATGTGAAGCACCTGCTCATGTCTAGAGCCATCTCTGTATACAGTGATTCCCTTCAGTCCGAGCTCGTGTGCCAACAGGTATGCAGCCTTTACATCATCAGATGATACATCGTTTGGCATGTTGATTGTCTTTGCAATGGCATTTCCAATCCACTTTTGCCATACACCCTGTGCCATCAGGTGATCAGTCCAGTGAATATCCATCGCTGTAACAAAGATTTTTTGCATCCATTCTGGAATCTCTGGAATTCCTTTTATCGATCCATAATTGTTTGCAATCTTTTCCAATAGCTGGTCAGTGTATAGACCATGCTCCCTGAGAACTGCTTCAAATATCTTATTTGTGTAGAAGAATCTTCCTACTGTTACTCGCTTTTCAAAGACAAGCGCAAACATTGGTTCCATTCCGTTAGAACAATCAGCAATCATGGACAAAGTTCCAGTGGGTGCTACTGTGGTAGTAAGAACATTTCTGATTCCGTGCTTTTGGATCTTTGCTATCAAGGCATCCCAGTCATAGGTACGAGCATTCTTTGGTTTTTCATAATAACCAGCTACTGGAATCTTTCCTTCTGGATATTCTGTTTTTGAACACAATGGGAATGGTCCTCGTGTTTTTGCAAGTGCAATGCTTTCTTCCATTGAATAATAGGTTAACGCCTCTGCTAATTTTTCCTGGAATTCATATCCCTCTTGCGAGTTGTATGGGATTCTTAGTTTGAATAGTAAATCAGCGACTCCCATTACTCCAAGACCTATTCTTCTAGAATCCTTAGATGCCTTGTCTATTTCTGGAATTGGATAATTATTGACATCAATTATGTTGTCTAGGAATCTGGTTGTTTTCCTAATTGCCTCTTCATATCTTTGCCAGTCAAATTCGTATTGTCCGTCTGCCTTTCTCTTTACATAGTTAGCTAGATTAATTGATCCCAAGTTACAGGATTCATACGGATACAAGCTTTGTTCTCCACATGGATTTGTTGCACGCAGTGGTGTGCCGCGAGCCTTTGCAAATACATTGTACTTGTTAATTATGTCAAAGAAGATCAGTCCCGGTTCGGCACTCTTCCATGCAGAGAGCGCTATCAAATCAATAAGATGATGTGCGTTTACATCTCTTACTGGTGCCTTGTCCAAAGGACTTCGTAGTGTATATTTACCATCTGGTGAATCTACTAGTGCTTGCCAAAAGTCTTCCCAGACTCCTACACTTACATTAAAGTTCTCTAATATGCCAGGCTTTGTTTTAGCGGTAATGAATTTCTCAATATCTGGATGCCACGATTCTATAATTCCCATGTTTGCTCCCCTTCGCTTGCCCCCCTGCTTGACCACTTCTGTGACTGTGTTGATTATGTTCATGAAAGAGACTGGACCTGATGCAACGCCAGATGTTGATGCTACCATATCCCCTTCTGGTCTCAAATCAGAGTAATTGATGCCTACTCCACCGCCTGACTTGAATATCAAGGCAGCATCAGAAGATGACTTCATTATTTTTTCCATGTCATCAGGCATTCCAAGCACAAAACAGGCAGAAAGCTGTCCTAGTCTTGCCCCTGCATTCATCATGGTAGGAGAATTTGGCAGAAAGTCTTGAGAAGACATCATTTCATAGTATTCTGATATTCTTTCTGCATGCTGTTCAAGCTTGTTTGCAGCCAGTATAGTGAGAAATTCTTTGATGTTGACCTTCATCTGACCTCGCTGGGCAAGGTCTATGTAATGTTGTATCATCGACCTAAAGTGATATTTGTTAAGGTGATACTTTCCTATTTTGAATTTATAGTCAAAATCATCTAACTTGTCCAAGTATCTTGCTGCATCCTCTGTGTTCTGAACATGTCCGCCTTCTACGCTAAAGACTAGAGGATCTTTGAGTACATCAGAAATTCCAACCAACATTGCGACTCTTTCAAACATCTCACTTGGGCTTTCAGTTATCTGGCCCTTGTTGTTTCTTAGTAGATATCTAGAGGCCAGAACTCTGAGGCAATTGAGATCAAACTTCTTAGCGACAGAATCTAATGACTTGGATTCAAGTACCTTTGTCTTCTCCTCTCTTACCTTTCTTCGCTCATGTCTATACAGTATGTATGCTTTGGCAATCTCTCCCTGTCCTTCATCAATTAGGATCGATTCTACTACATCTTGAATATCTTCTACACTTGGTGACTCGGAAGAAGAGTAACCGTGGTTAACAAGCTTTTCAGTAACACGGTTTGTCAGTTTATCGGCTAATCCATGGTCCGGTCTACCGCAGGCTATTAATGCTTTATAGATCGCGTTTGAAATTTTATCCTTTTGGAAAGATGATACTCGACCGTCGCGTTTCTTGACTTCCATGATCGAATTCTCTATTTGCGAAAAATCTGTCATTCTACACTCCCCTCATCAAGTATCAAATGGGAGTTAAATAAAGCCTGCGGCAAAATTTTTTTTTCCATTACTGAGCTTTGCGTCAATTTTATTGACACCGTTACAATTTTCATGATAATAGATCGTCAAATACTAATATAATCTTAAAAGAATCCCTTGGAAATTGATAAACAAACTTGACAATATTTTTGAATTTGTTATCTGATGATGATTTCTGATCGTAGAATAGATCTATGCTAGTATATACGGCGACTTGCAGACAGGACATTTTTCTGCAATTTTTTCTTCTTTGAGTCCACAGTTACTACAGATAGGCACCTTCTTGATCGGCCTAAATGAACCTAATAATTCACCTGCCTTTTCTATTGCCTTTTTAATTTCTGAAGAATCCATTGCGTCTGGAATCTTGAGTTGGACTAGTAATCCACCGTTAAGCATCTTTGAGAGGTGGTTTGATTCTGCTATCTTTTCACTCTTAGGAGTCATTCCGATAATTTCTGAGGCATCAATAGTCACGCCTTCCGAATAAGATTCTCCATCTATGTGTGGATGAATTGACATTTTACCGTATTTTTCACCGTCCAGTGAAGAAAAGCGAGCAGAGGCGTCACTTTCAGTGATAGAAATTGTAACATTGTCGCCCATCTCTTTTCCCTTCTTGGCTGCTACTTCAATAGCAGTAGTTACAACTTTTGCCAGGATTTCCTGTCCAGCCTTGTTATTCTCATAACCAAGAATACCGTAAACTGCTTCCTTGAGACCTATCAAATTAACAACTAGTGTAACCGAGCCCTTTTGCATGTATTGGGTATTGTTTGCAAGAATCGGATTAAGTCCTCTACGGGTAAGATCAGATATTTCCTTCTTTCGTATTGACATTGCTGCAAGAGCAGGCTTCATCAATAACGCAAGTCTTGCTCTAAAGTAGGTTTCATCTTTGTTTGATTCAAATGCAAGTCGTGGCATATTAATGGACAAAGACTGCAGGTTAATTGAGGTAGCAGAGGGATTCTTTCCATCTACCTTCGAGAGACCTTTGCTTGATGCCAATCCTTTTGAGAACATTACACGTCCCCCCAAGGAAATAATATCTGCCAATATGTCAGAGAACTCGCTGATCTTTCCTTTTTCGTAGTCTATTATGATGCCTATTGATGGCAAAGGTGTAGACTTGACATATTTTTTATAAGCAGCAAGAATAGCGCCAACAATTTTTGGATCGGTGCCAATTGAAATTTTGAATGAGGCAAATGTTTCATTCTTTCCATATTTAGGAACGGTTGATATTTTAGCAAAAGAATTTACAAGTTTTTCTTCAATTTCTGGAATATTTTTTGAATATTTTTGTAATAATCCTACCAAGCCATCCATAATGATCTCCTGCGAAGCTTCTTTCATGAGAAGGGATGTTGCAATGGAAAGAGATGTGGTCAGGTCGTCAAGAGAGTTTGAGGCAGAAGTTCTCGTTACTCCCAAGAATTTTCCTCTCAGGTCTATCCCATCTTCTACTAGCTCTTTTATATTCACAAATATGGTGTCAGGAAGAAGCGGCCACAAGCCAGCATTTGTAATATGAATATCACCTGATAGATGAGAATCGGCAACATCCTTTGGTAGTGTATTTAATACTAGATATTCTCCAAAAACGGTTTGGCCTGTCTTAAACAACAAGCCCTCTACGCCGTTGTGGATGCCATCCACATTAGTCAACATTTCATGTACGTCGTATCCAGGAAGACCAAATCGTGCTAGTTTGTGCCTATAATCCTCATGACCTTGTTCCAAAAGTACTGAATTGACCATTTCTCGTATTAATGAAGCAGTTAGGTATGAGGTTTGGAATTTGTATATGCGGTTTTCAACCTCTTCTGTTATCTTTTGTGCAAGTTCAAGAGGTAGACTTCCTTCCCGAACGAGGGATTGAATTATCTTATGAGAATTGAATTCCTCTATAGATTCATGGGATGTACGTACGTACATCTTGCCACTTTCAATGATTGATCGCTCTTCGATCTGTCTGGCAAGACTTAGAACTAATTTGCCTAGATTTGTAATAGTATATCTTCTTTCAGATTTATTTAGGGCTACAAGAGATTGTCGCAATAATTTTCGAAGATGATATGCAAATTTTCCGCTTTCTTTTTTGGACTTGAATCCAGCAAGGGATTTAAGCTCTGAATACGTAAGTGGGCCTTTTGAGTTTAATATTCTTAAAATATCGATTCTGTTGGGACTTGCCATGACAGAAAAGATCATCCTTACACGTTTTGATGCAGATTGTAAAATTCCTCCTCGCTTTTGCTCGCCAAAGTCTTCACTCAGTTCCATAGGCATGTCTACTTATCATCGGTAAATAAGATTTATGACGTGATTGGGGCGTAAGCTTTTTAGATCAGTTCTTCTGCACGTCGACACTAAACTCCGACGACGATAACGTATGGCCACATGAGGGACATTTACTATTATATGGTCGCATCACATCTTTGATCGATTTTAGCATACGCATGTTCGCTATTTTAGATCCGCATTTACTGCATACAACATCTACTGACATGAAAAGAAATTCCGGATAATGTTATAAAAGAAATTTTTTAGTTTTTTTTAATTAACTTACTAAATTTGATTTACTGCTTTTCAATTATTATTCCACGTTCATCATAGCCTGTTATCTTTACTTTAGTGCCCAAAGGCAGATCTACAGGTGATTTTATTCCTCCCAGAAAGCCTGAGATTTGTAACTCGGAATTGTCTATTTTCATAACAACCCAGGCATATGGAACATATTTCTCATAACCGTCTGGCGGGACAGTAATTATGGTATAGGTGGCTATTGTGCCCTTGCCATCAATTACTATATTTTCAAATCCCTTATTTCCGCAATTTTGGCAAAAATATGTAGTAACTAGATGTGGGTGCCCGCATTTGGTGCATTTTCTTGCCAGTATCTTGCCTATCTTCGTATTAGTGATAAATTCCTCTTTTGAGAGCAAATCTATACACTTTTAAAAATATGAACTGCGCAGCTGGCTCCAGTTGCACCAAAGTTGTGCGTAAGACCAATTTTTGCATCCTTAACAGTTCGTTCTCCTGCTTTTCCTGTTAATTGATCAAAGACTTCGGCTACTTGTCCTATTCCAGTTGCACCTATGGGGTGCCCCTTTGACTTGAGCCCTCCTGATGGATTTATAGCAATATCACCGTTAAGCCTTGTCCTTCCCTCTCGCACTGCCTGTACAGCTTTTCCCTTTTCAAAGAATCCTAGATCCTCCGTGTCAACAAGTTCAGCAATTGTGAAACAATCGTGTACTTCAGCAAAATCAATATCTTTTGGAGTAATTCCAGCCATCTTGTATGCAGCTTGGGCTGCAATCTTTGTGCTTGGAATTGTAGTAATATGTTCTCTTCCTTGCAGTGCAGCAGGTGATCCACCCCTTCCCGATCCAATTACTTCAATGTAGTTTTTTGAATGATCTTTTGCAAATTTCTCGCTACATAAAATGACGGCACTTGCTCCATCTGAAAATGGACAGCAGTCATATAGCTTCAATGGACTAGCGACTACTGCAGATTTTAACACATCATCAATAGTAATTTTTTTGCGAAGATGAGCTTTTGGATTAAGAAATCCATTGTCATGATTTTTCACTGCAACCATTGCGAGATCCTCTTCAGTTGCTTTAAACTCTGCAAGATATGCTCTTGCCATGGATGCAAATAATCCTGGAAACGATGCACCAGATCCTCCTTCATAAAAGAAATCAGAACAATAAGAAAAGTATGTAGTGGTCCATTCTGTACCGGTATGAGTTACTTTTTCAACGCCGGTTGCTAAAACTACATCATAAAATCCTGCAGCTACATTTGCGTATGCTTCCCTAAATGATACTGAACCGCTTCCGCATGCAGATTCAATTGATAATGATGGTACTTCAGATATGCCAAGATTACTCATTATTACTGGACCCAAGTGAACCTGTTTATCCGCTATGCCAAATACATTTGAGATGTAACCGGCTTGAATTTGCTTTGGTTCTATGCCAGCACTCTCTATTGCGTCGACTGATGCTTGGAGTGCTATGTCAGTAATACTGTCTTCCAGTTTGCCATATTTTGTGCTGCCAGCACCAATAACACAAACTTTTTCCACAAATCTTGCTGACTAGATTCCATATAAAAATTCTTCACTACTATTCTTTAATCAGTCAAACCAGATGATGATATCAATGAAGAAAAACATCGTCCAACTAGCTATGTTGAAAAAAAGATCAAATTCACGAAATTTTGTTAGTATTACAGACAAAAAAGTTGTGAAAATGAAAGATGAGATACGCCAATACTATGACAGGAATGGCTATCTTTCATGGTCAGAAAAAAAGGGAAAATATGTCATTCTTGGAACAAATCAGCCGACAAACGGATTGGTTGAATGTCCTGAGTGTAAGATTGGAAGAATTCTAGTCATACGCTCTAGGCAGACTAGAAAGCGCTTCGTGGGATGCTCTAACTATCATAATGGTTGCAGGGCATCATCCCCACTGATTCAAAGGGGAATGATGTATGCAACAAAGATTCCATGTAAGACTTGTTTTTGGCCCATGATTTTATTTAGATATACAATGAAACAAAAATGGACTCGACAGTGTTGTAACATAAAATGCCCGACCAGAGTTATCAAATCTTAAAGTCAGTGTAGATATCGGTTCGTCGATTTTTCAAAAGCGGTAATTTTTTGCGTACTTGTTTTACTTTATCCAGTGAAATATCAACTACGCCAATGCCCTCTTTCTTTTTCATATCTAGGAGAACTTTGCCAAACGGATCTACTATCAAACTTCGTCCACAGTAAATGTTTCCTACCTGGTCTGGTGCAATAACATAACATCCGTTCTCTATTGCTCTTGTCTTGTTAATTGTTATCCAGTGTTCTTCCTTCATTTTCCCCTTTACCCATGCAGAAGGAGCAATTAGAATTTCAGAACCAGATGACGCAAGCATACGTGACATCTCAGGAAACCTCAGATCGTAGCAAATCATCATGCCAATCTTACCAACAGTTGTGTTAACTGGTCGCGCAACTGAAGATCCTGGATAAAGTTTTCTTGATTCTTTGAAACCAAGTGCGTCATAGAGGTGAATTTTTCTATATCTTGAGATTATTTTGCCATTTCTGTCAATTAGAAATGAAGTATCATAAACCCTGTTTGCCTTTGGGCTTTTTTCATAAAATGTTCCTACAACTTGAATCAAATTTTCTTTTGCTGCTTCTGATATTGTAGTTACAAACTCTCCAGTTATTTTTTCTGCCAAGCTTGCAAGATCTGTTGCAGATTGATGTTGTGGCGTATAAAACATCATGAATTCCGGAAAGGCACACAATGTAGAATTTCTTTTTGTTGCCTGTCTGATATAATTGAGAATTTTTGTAAGATTTTTTTCCTTTTCAACATGAGCTTTCATCTGTATAACTGCAATTTTTGACACAGATTTTGTAAATTTTTATAAAATAAAAATGTGTTTAAAGAGGATTGCCAGCCATGTACCAGTTTTCTTTTGGGTTTTCTTCAAAAACTACTATTACGTGATTCTCTTTAGTTTTGAGAATTTCTACTGCAGTTTTTGTAATTGCTTTTGCAAATTCCTCTTTTTGTTTTTCAGTTCTGCCAGGATACATAGAGATTGTTATCAGTGGCATGTTGCTTTGCTAAATTTATGAGATTTATTTCTTGGGTATTGTTATTGTGGATTAGACCGTGATTATTCCAATCTTGATAAGATACTGAATGCCCGCAACAAATGTTTGATCGTCTATCTGCCCGGTGGACCACCAGCCGGCATTTGTCTTGACCCATTGAGGTATCTGTACACCAGGTGAGGCTTGGCCAGAGGCTGTTGATGGTATCTGGATTATGCCTTGCTTAATCATATATTGAATTCCAGAAGCAAAAGTAGAATCGTCTATAGAATTTTCTGACCACCACTTGGCATTATTTTTTACCCATGCTGGAATTACTATTGATGTAGTTGAGTTGGTGGTTGTAGTAATCGGAGTTGAGGTCTGAGTGTTATTTACATTAAGTAGACTCTGAGATTGATTTCCTTGTATGGCAACAACTCCGGTATCTGCAGTTACTGTAGATGGAATAACCAAATTACCTCTAGCCATGCCAATTCTGGAGGTATCAGGTAGTCCTGTTGGACCCACTATTGATGTAATGTTCAGTTGTAGACTGTATATTCCGTTGCCTGGCAAGTTCAGATTTTGTGTATCATTTCCTCCTTTTGCAGTCAGACCCATCTTGGAGAGAATAGTGTTACCTGCACTATCCAGCAGCTTTAGATTATAATTTAGATCTCCGTTGACGGGCTGTTCTGTAAATGCATCAAAGAAGGAAAGTTGCAAATTATTTTGCGAGTTTGGAGTGATCTGAATTGGGTTCCATCCCAGTTTTACTCCCCAGCCACCAAAGTCAGTAAGTGCACTGTTTGATGTCTGAACATTGGGTTTTGCTGGTGAAAGAGTAAAGTTCATCGAGTCGGTTCCACTTGGCATCTGTTTTGCCATATCCTGTATGTCTATCTTGTTGAGCAATATGTGGGCAATGACAGTAGTCCCAGATGTATATGGGTCAACGATGAGTCTTCTGCCTGTTATCTGATAACCGTTCATTGTTGCAGAATATGTCGGAGTGTTTGTGAATTCCTTGAAAGCTTTTGGGATGTGGATTTCCTCGTGCACAAATATTGGCTGGCCAGATATTCTTGTCATGTTCCAGTCAAATGGCATAGAATACGAGAGCTGTAGTTTTGACGGATCAAAGTTAAAGTCATTGTTGATTTTGTCATAGTATGAAATTACAGTAGAGTTGTAAGCATTTCCGTTATAGGTAAGGTCATGGCTTGAAACGTCTCCAACACTAAGATATGCATCAAAGTTAGGTATGCTTTCGGGATTGTCGGTTGTATCAAATATGTTATTGTCATAATCTATTGAAAACATTTGCATGTTAAAGTGATACAATCCACCTTCGTTGAAAATTGGGCCTGTCACATAAATTGGATCATCGTCATTGTCAGGCACGTAGCCATTCAAAATTGGTTCTTTATCTGCATAAACGGTCCAGGTAGTGCTGTTGGTTGGAGTGATATCCAAGTTGAGTATGCCATCATGAGTATGAAGAAGTTCTCTGAACAGTAACTGGTTATGTTTTGTAATAGTAAGGAAAAATGATATGTGCTGTAATGTTTCATTGGTGTTTGCATCAAACCACCTAAAAAATATAGTCGGTTGTACGCCAGAACCAGAATAGAGTATTGTTGGATTAAGTTTGATGAAGAGTTGTACTTGTCTATTTCCTACTGAAGCAGGCGGGAGATTTTCCATGGCAAAGCCATCACCAAAGGCGTTGTGTGGTAATGAGGAAAACACTAGGGAAAAAAATAAAACTGAAAACAGTGAGAACTTGAAAAGTTTTTTCAATTAGCAGTACCCGATTCACAATGCGTTTCGCTTCATATTTAATGTTAGCTACATTCTCACTAACATTATATTATTATAACAATTAATTGACCTTGTGAAAAATTGGCGAAAATCGTACATTACTTTAGTTGTTGTGGCAATCATATCTGTTATTGGAATTAGTTTTCTATTACAAGACCACAATTCAGCGTTGGCTCAAAGCTCGTCAGCTGGATCGAATGCAAACAAACTGTCAGAAATGATTCCAACAAACAATTCCGTCTCACCCATATCTTCATCAAATACCGGAGAAACCAACTCAACAGAAAACCCAAGCGGAGTAATGTATACTGCAAAATTTGAGTGTGGTTCAATTTTCGCTGGAGAAGGTCCTCTCAGACCAGGCCATTATGATACAGATGTAAGCATGTTCAACAAGGAGAGATCTGAATCAACCATGTTTTGGAATGTTGTAGAGAACAATGGGCCTAGCTCTAATGCGGTACTAGTGAGTTTAGGCACAGAGAACTCCACTAGTATCACATGCCAAGACATAAGAAAAGTTCTTGGCGACTATAATGAAAATTTTCTGGAGGGATTTATTATAATCAATGTACCATTTGATTCAATTTTACAACCCTCAAAGGGTGCTGTAATATCAACAAGCTATGATGTAGATCCTTTAGAGGTGCAGGTGTTCTATACTGCAAATGCACTGGATACACTACCTCATGAGGTAGTCATAGACAAGATCTCATTTTACATAATTCAAGATGGAAGTGGCAAAATTCCACCAACCATGATGAGGCAAACATTAGATATTTCCATCCCTTCTACTCTCAATGAACTATCTAACACGGAAGACAAGGTCAAAGAAATTCTTGCCAAACAATACAACCTTACCAATGATGACCTGCCAAAGGTCGTGGTAAGAATAGCGAATATCAATGTAGGAGTAGGAGTATTAATTGATGATCATGCAATATCGCTCAGTACAGTAAGACCAGAGCTAGCACCGTAATAGATATTGTTTTCTTTCCTTTTTTAATTTGCAATTCAGAGAATCATCATATCTGCGGTATTGAATCACATCGGTGTAATTGAATATCTATTATTTTTAGACCAAAAATCAAGACAGTGCTAATATGGTGAGCATAAAAATTTTGATTTTATTATTTATCTTCTGATGAGAAGGTACTGGGGTGTTTTTGCTCCACATGTTTTGAAAGAGAGAGGCTGTTGAACTTTTCGCGGCACACCAAGCATATCTTGCTTGGATAAACGAACCTGACAAACAGGTAAGAAACAAAAACTATACTTGTTATGAAAAAGCTTACAGGATATGGTTCGTAAAAAGCAATAAAGAGACTAGACCATGTTGCCATCAGAGCAATAAGTACAGAGATTATCATGGCGCTCCTAGGTCTTTTTGCCAATCGTTGTGCTATTGCAGCTGGTGTGACCATCAATGAAAAGATTAGAAGGACTCCAACAACTTGGACGGCCATCGATGTAGCAAGTGCAACTAGTAGCATGAAGATTATACCAAGCAAAGGCATGGACAGTCCTTTTGCTTCTGCCACATCTTCATCAAGCGATGAAAACAAAAGTGGTCTATACACAATGCCTACTGCAATCAAGAGTACCAAACTTGCAACAAGTGTTACAAGAACATCGCTGCTGCTTATGCCAAGTATCTCTCCAAACAAGATAGAGTAGGCCTCGGTCGCATAACCGGTATAGAGACTAATGAATAAGACTCCCAGACCAAGCATAAATGCAAGAACTGTACCTATCTGCACGTCTCGATTAACGGCGCGTGGTCCAAGTATGGCCATGCCAACACCTCCCCCACTTGTAAACGCAAGAAGACCAAAAACAGGATTGACTCCAAGCAATACGGCTCCTGCTGCGCCGGCAAAGCCAATGTGGGAAAGTGCATGAGCTGCAAAGGAGGAGTGACGCAAGACCACAAAATAGCCGACAATTCCAGCTATGATTGCAATTATTGTACCTGCTTCGAAAGCATGTTGCATGAATTGATATTGAAGCATTTGTTGCAAGTCGGCCAACAAATTGACACTGAAGATATTACTATTCGTCACCATGATGATCCTCAATTCCTATAATAGCTACGTTGCCCCTAGAATCACGAATAACTTCGATATGAACACCGTACAATGCAGTGAGTGACTCTGATGTCAGAACTTCTTCTGGTTTTCCTGTTGCTGCCTTGCCGTTGGCGATGTAAACCACCTTGTCAAGAAATGGTAGAAGAGGATTGATGTCATGAGCCACAAGCAATGCTGTCACATTACGTGAGCGAACCACTTTATTGATGAGTTGAACCAATTCCTTTGCACGTCTGATGTCAAGATTTGATAGTGGTTCATCGAGCAATAATATTTCCGGGTTACTTACCAACGCTTCTGCTAAAAATATGCGCTGTAATTCTCCACCTGACAGAGCATTGAGTGGCTGATTCGCAAGCTCTGCTGCCCCAACAGATTCAAGCGCATCAAAAGCAGATCTTTGTTCATGCTGGGAAGACAAACCTAATCCCCACCTCTTGCCTGAAAGTGCCAACTTGACCAGTTCGAAACATTCTATATTCGTATCGCTGTCAATTAGATGGCGCTGGGGCACATAGCCAATCCGTGGATTGCCGCGCTTTGGCTGATTATTGAATATTTTGATTGTACCGTGAACAGGTTGCTGCAATCCAAGGAGCAAACGCATAAGCAATGTCTTGCCTGCACCGTTAGGGCCTATAATTGCCACAAACTCGCCGCGACTAAAACTAAAATTTGCACCTTGCCAAATGGTTTTACCTGGATAACCAGCTGCCAGATTTTCAGCAGTAACAATCTCCTCTTGTGTTGAATCTGAAATTGTCCTAGTGTCTTCCGTGCTCATTCATCATTGTCCAAGTGCTTGTGCATTAAGTGCGTTTTGGAGAGAGAGTAATTGTCCATTCATCCAATCTTGGAATGAAACATCGGATGGCTGTATGGTTTCTGTTACACCCACAATCGGAATGCCTTGTTGGGCTGCCAGTGCCTTGATACTTTGCGTGAGCGGCGTGACCGTTTGTTCGTTATAGACCAGTACGGTTACATTTCCGCCTTGACCCTGAAGTTGCTGCTGAAATTGCACTACGCTTTGTGCAGGCGGATCGTTTCCTTCGGCAACAGCTTCCATAAATTCAGGAGGAGAAACAAGGTCAAGGCCTGCAGCGTTTGCCAAATATACAAAGATGCTCTCTGTAGCTGCTACTCGTGTGCCTGCAAATTGCTGCTTGATCTCATCGATTCGAGCATTATATTGCCCAAGCGAGGCATTCAAATCCACATACTGCTGCTTGTAATATGCAGTGTTGGTCGGATCGATGGAAACCAGATCTGAATACATGTGTGCCACTGTTTGATTCACATAAGTTGGACTATACCAAAGATGAGGATTGTCTCCCTCTTTTTTACCGAGAAATTCGCCTACATTGAAAACCTTTTGATTTGGATTATTGCTTGCATTGATTTCCTTTATGGCCCAATCATCATACCCGACCCCATTGACTATTACATAGTTTGCGTTTGTAATGGCTTGAACATCCGCAGTGCTGCTTTCGTATTCATGGGGATCAGCATTGGGATCTGTAATAATGCTCACTACTTGTACACGTGTTCCACCAAGCTGAGATACTAAACTGCCCCAAAAATTTTCAGCGGCAACTATTTGTACCTTTGGTGTTGAATTTGGACTGGATGACGATGATATTGCAGTATTCTGAGCTACAGGGTTTGATGTAACATTCTGAGCTGCTGGGCTGATACTATTATTATGATCAAAAACATTTGCGCTTGACAAGGCAACGATAGCTATGATAATTGCGGCTGCAATCCCTCCGCCAATGGCTACTTTTTGTCCAGATTTCAACATCTTCTCCCTCTTTATGTTATTAATAAATCTTGAATAAATTAATAATTTTTAATGTTGTATTTATAAAATAATTAATAATAGCTACGACATCTCGCCTCATACATCACATGTGTTTTCAGGAAACACTATTCCTGATTAATTGAAATTACTTCAGAATGCTCTTCGAATAATTCTGAGTTTATTTCATGCGTCAATCCCCATGATAGAGCTTCCTCAGGAGTAAAAGTTGTTCTCTGGTGCATGGATTCTAAAACTTCAAGAACTGTCTTTCCAGTACTTTTAGCGATAACTTTGGCTACGTTTTGTTTGTATATTGATAACCTCTTTGATATCTCGTCAATTTCGCACTCGTCAAGGTTTGATTCTTTAAATGACCAATATGGTTCATGAATCAAGAATTTTGCATGAGGCACAGAAATACGTCTGTTGCCAGCGCAGTACAACACTACAGCAATTGAAGATACAGTGCCAATGTTACAGGTGGTTATTTTTACAGGCAATCCTTTCAGATAGTTGTATCCGGTCAGGCCAGCAGCAGTGTCTCCACCATGTGAAGAAAGAAGCAGTACAAAATCCCTCACACCTTCTTTCATCTTGTTATCAATCGTAGTCATCAACAAATTAATTGATGGATTATTTATCTGTCCATTGAGTCTAATAATAACAGATCTTGATTTTAGATTTTGCATCATATCTTTGAATTTGTTCTTTCCTCAAGCTGTAGTATTTCATGAATCTCTCTTGATGTTGTCTCCAATACTCTTGAAATAAAGATCCAGCCATGCGTCTCTTTGATCTCTCCACGTACGGGATACCACTCTGAATTTCCGGGATTGAATTTTATTACTTTGCTTGTATTGGCCCCCTCTTTCAGTTTCTGGCTTTTGACATAGTATAGATTCACGTCAGTCAGATCTCCATCCGAATAATACAATGGCTTGTAGAATATCTCAGTCAAGCCGATTTGGAAGATTGCGGCTGCATTAGAACTGCTGTAATCTAAAACACAGGTAAAAAGATCCTCTTCACCCTCTAGTTTGTACACATGATAATTTACCTTTGGGATTAGTCTCTGACTAGTCATATTAGTATCCTAAAATAAAAAAAGGTAGATGATTCATTGGCATGAAATACTTCTTGCCTCAATCATCTCGTTCATGGAAAGATATTCTTCTATCTTCATTTTTATGTCATCAGACTCGGTATCATCCATTCCAGAAAATCCTACCTTGAAGGAGATCTTGTTTTCAGATATGTTGATATCTTTGATTTCCATGTCTGCGTAAACATTTGTCAACTCATCGACCCATTCTTTGGCCTGTAACTTTTCCAGTCTTGGTGTTTCTATGTTTACTGATATCATTTTGGTCATTTGTTTATTATTAGAGAATTAGTATATAACTTTTATTAATAATATTGTATTATTATCTATAAATATTATTAATAATTAATTAAAAGTTTAATATTATGGTTTTTTGGTGTTAGACATGACTGAATGGGAAGCATATGATGTAAAAGCAAGAAAAAAAGTCAAGATGCTTGAACCAAAAATAGTTCAACTAAAAAACAAGTGCTGGGCAGCTGTTGGAAAAAGCCCTGCTACTGGAATAAAGGTTGTCAGGATATTGAGCAAGGAAGAGGCATTAAAGGCGAAGAAATGATGAATGGAAAATTCTTTACTGGATGTCTACTTGTAATTCTTATGATTTTTAGCCTTATGTCAACACTTGATCATCATGCAAATGCTGACACAGATCAGCAGATACCACCATGGTTCAGAGACAATGCAAGCCTATGGCTTTCAGGCAACATGAATGATCAACAGTTTATGCAGGCAATTCATCAACTTGTCACCAATATTTCATACTCGCAGGATAGACAAGTAAATCAAACTACA
>JBOGQT010000024.1:0-5323 GCA_050749105.1 Nitrosotalea sp.
GAATCGTACTGATCAGAAAAGGTGTCTGTCAAAAATAACGGATCTGGTGGTTTGGGAACTTCAAAAAGGTAGACAGTTACCTTTATTTTAATAACAATCCAATTATCCTTACAACTTTGGAATAATATATTGAGGAAACTTTTGCCACCTCAGGTAACGTTTTTGCATAATTTGCAGCATCATACTTGTCATACCAGCCTATCGATTTTGCCATGATTGGTCCAGCAGAACCACGGATTGTCTCCCTGTAATTTATCAACGGTTGTGAAGTAACGATATCGACTTTGGCATCTGCAATCAATGCAGTTGCAATCTCAAGGTGCAGTACACCCATTCCAGCAATAACAGTTTCACCGCTTTCCTCATTAATTTTAACTTGCAAGTTTTTCTTTAAAAACTCGATATGATTATCATATGTGAAAATCATGGTGTCTTGTTATATCATATTCTCTAGCCAAATCTAATGGAAGAGAACAATGCAAAATATCATGACAATATTTGCAGTCGTAGTAGTGGGATTTCTAGTCGTATCACTTGTACCAATATCAACATTTTATGCAGCGGCACAAAGCTATGATATACCTGTCTGGATTAAGACTACCTCGAAATGGGCTGCAAATGGCAATATAACTGAGTCAGACTATGTAAAAGAAATCCAGTACGTGATTCAACATGGCTGGCTGCGATTAGAGACAAAAGAGGAAGCAGGACTTCCTCCCGGTAGTATAACACCAAGTTTAGGAGCAATTCAAGCTGGACAGCCAAAAAACTGCCAGGATGTCAACTTTCCATCGGTTGATTGGTCTGGCTGCAATTTCTCAGGGGCACCCCTGAATCACGCCAACCTTCATGATTCCAATCTTACCGGGATCAACCTGTCTGGTGCAGATCTTGGGAAGGCCTATCTTATAGGCTCACATCTTGAACACTCCAACCTAAACTATGCAGACATGCCAAACGCGGACTTGTCATTTGCTAACTTACAGCATGCCAGCCTAGTGGGTGTTTTAGGTCAATACCTTAATTCACCGTCTGCAGACCTTACTGGAGCTGATCTGAGTTACTCTTACCTAGGAGGATCACAGTTCGGCTTGACCATAATGAAGAACGCCACGCTTGCAAATGCAGATCTTGATCATTCGTTGTTTGTCAGCTCAGACCTTTCAGGAGCAAACGCAAAGAACGCCAACTTTCAAGAATCTTCCATGATGGGAATCAACTTTACGGAAGCATATGCGACAGGTGCAAATTTCCAAAGTGCCGACTTGTCAAATTCGTAAGCATTTACCCTTTTGAAGCCCCGATACCTCCAGATCTGTAATTTTTGACCGATACGCTTTCTGATCAGTACGACATTACTGGCATCATTGCACAATAACGATGATCTTGAGTATTTCCGTAACCGCTGCAATGTTCTGGAAGAGGAAAACAGGAATCTTAGAGGGAGGGTTATGCAGCTGGAACAGGAGCTTGCCCTGCTAAAGGAGACGGTAACCGCGCTTGTGGCAAGAAACATCGATGCAAAACCCGACAGGCAGAACAATGTGAAAAAGAGGAACCACAAGCCTGGACGCAAAAAGGGCCACGAGGGCAAGACCAGGAAGAAGCCGGACCACATCGATGCAAGGGTCGTAGTGGACATAAAGGAGTGCTCTAGGTGCGGCAGCACCCTGTCAAAACCAACTGAATCCTACACAAGGGTTGTCGAAGATATCATTCCGGCAAGGGTAATTGTGACACAGTATGTTATCGTCAGGAGATACTGCAGGAACTGCAAAAGGCAGGTCTCATGTAATGTGCCTGATGCGCTGCCAGGCGAGCACTTTGGGCTGAGGCTGATGGCATTCATAGTATCGCTCAAGCTTCTTGGTCTGTCGTACGAGAAGATATCGGATCTCTTCAGGACCTTCTTCTCCCTTGAGATAACAGAAGCTGCGATAAACCATGCGGTAGTAAAGGTGTCGGAGGCATTTGGGTCGCGGTACCATGAGATGCTGCAGGAGCTAAAGACGGAGCGGAATATCCACGGTGATGAGACCAGCTGGAGGATAAATGGAAAGAACCACTGGCTGTGGGCGTTTGTCAGCAAATGGACTGTACTGTACGAGATTGACAAATCCCGAGGATCTTGTGTGCCAGAGAGAGTACTGGGAGATTATGACGGGTGCGTCACAAGCGATTCGTGGCCTGCATGGAATGGTGTCGGAGGGACACACCAGAGGTGCCACTGGCACTATATCAACGAGATCAAGGACACCTTCAAGTACAAAAATCCGGGCAGACAGTTCCGCAAGTTTGCAAAGAAGCTCCGGAGAATCCTGTACGACTCGCAGAGAGCAGGTACCGTAAGGAGCCTCAAAAAGAGAGCCAGGGCAAAAAAGCGCTTTGAGGAAAGGATAGGGAAGCTTGCGTCATGCAAATATGCCGAGAAGAACTGTGTCAGGCTTGCCAAGAGGCTGAGGAGGGAGAAGGGGATGCTCTTTACGTTCCTTGTACGGAAGGGGGTCGAGTACCACAACAATGCTGCCGAGAGGGCAATCAGGCCGTGCGTTGTCATACGCAAGATAACATCGGGCAACAAGACGGTTCAGGGAGCACTTGCACAGGCTGTGTTGCTAAGTGTCAAGGAGACATGCAAGAAGAGAAGCACAAACTTTTACGAATATGCGCTGGATTATCTGAGATCCACTTCAAAAAGCTAAATGCTTACTCAAATTCTAATTTAACTGGAACCAACCTGTATGGAGCGAACCTGCATAATACTGGTCTTGGCAACGTAGTACTCAAGAATGCCAATTTGGCGTCTGCAAACCTCACCGATGCGGATTTAGGGGGTGCTGACCTGACAGGGGCAAACCTTACAAATGCTGATCTGATTGGAGCTACTCTTGCAGGCGCCAACTTGCATTGCACTGGAAATTCTGTGTGTATTCATTGAATTGGTAAGTTTTATCAAACGTTTCATAACAGGCACAAAATGAAATCCTTATGAAACATTTACAGACTTTGATGATTCAGTACACCTTTTGTTAGAGTGAATATATAGAAGCCAAAAATCATTGTTCTAGTTTTAATTCTATTTTTACATCAAGGCGCCGGGAGAGAGATCTTGTAAATCAGTTTAACACCCTGACTTTAAATCAGGATCCTAATGGTGTACAGTTGCTGTTTGGTCTTGCAATGCTTCTTGGGCCTGTTTCCATGCGTTCTTGTAATGGTCTATCGCAGCATCAAAGTGTCCGACACTTGTCTCACCTGCTGCCATGACAATCTCTTTTTGCGCCTGTGCTAGATCCTTTACAGAGTCAGCATTTGGCGTGCCAGAACTTGCATCTGAGATAGCAGTGCTGGCTATTCCTTGGTCTACACTAACCAGTGTATTGATATTTTTTTCTATCGTACTATCAAATGCTTGCGGTTCCTTGTGATGCCTTACCGTATCCATCAGCTGGTTTACTGCGCGCTTTTCGTCATCAAAGACCTGCTCGCCCTTCTTTGTGTCTAGGTGTAGTCCATCAGCTTGCCAGAGAGATGATTGGGTACTCTCAGTTACCTGCTTTATTGCCTCATCAATGTTATTCTTGTCGTCTCTGTCAGATTGTGCAAGTCCGGTTAGACTTGTGATAACACTAGTCTTCTGCTGAAGATATGTCAGAGTTATCTTGACAACAACTGAATTTGAGATACCGGGAACAAAGTTGGAACTGCCCATGTACGATGCCACAATATAATCGGTGCCTGCTGGTAATGAGGTAGTGACAAGTGTTGCCTTGCCATTTGAGAATGTTACTGGAGAGCCCAAGTCCTGGCCGTTGGATAGGAACTGCACATCACCTCCAGGCAGTGACGTGGCAGGTGCTACTGGAGATACTGTAGCTGTGAAGATGACTTGTTGTCCAAAAGTATCAGAGGAAACACTTGATGTAAGCAAGATTGCTACACTTCCCTTGTTTACAGTCTGTGCTAACGTAGAAGTGCTTGTTGCATCATTTGTGTCACCAGAGTATGCTGCAGTTATGGTGTGAGATCCTACTGATAATGAGGATGAGCTGAATGCGGCTTGACCGCCAGATAGTGTTACTGGGGATTGTGCTATGCCGTCAACTGTAAATGTGACAGTGCCGGTTGCAGTGCTTGGAGATATTGTAGCCATAAAGGTTACAGATTGACCAAAATTTGACGGATTTTGTGATGATGATACGGTTGTGGTTGTAGTTGTCAGTGAACACTGGTTTACCACTTGGCCACCTTGATCAATTATGTTGCCGTTTATCACGCCGGGACAGATATTGTTTATTGTACCGTCCTGTTGATTCTCAAGGTCAGAGCCAGCATTTATTGTTCCCCTGTTATTTATGGTTGCAAAATAATTCCAAAACCTTCCATTGTTGTTTATGGTTGCACCAATATTGTTGTTGATTGTCCCTGCACCATTTTGAAGATTTGGTGCATCGTTGTTTATTATGCCGTTGTTGTTCAGTACTCCTCCATTTGTTACTGCAAGACCTCCTTGGCCTACAAGGTTGATTGTTCCATTATTTGTAATTGTGTCAAAATCAAAGAAAAATCCATTGTTAGATATCTCTAATGTATTTCCTGATGGTATCATCAGTTCCAGTACGTGAGGTCCGCCATTAGTACCAAAATTAACAGTGCCAGTCAACAGGCATGTGTTTGTTGCTGCATTCCAGCTACCTGGGTATAGAATAGACTCACATGTTGTTTGGTCTAATGTGAAAACTGTTGTCGCATACGCGTCATTGATTGAAACTGACACGATAACTGCTAAAACTGCAAATACTGAAAGTAAGAGTACCTTATTCATATTCCCAAGACCTGATCATGATTACAGAATATTGTACTATAAAAAAATGATCTAAATAGATTCAGATTTCCAAATATAATATGCATAGTTCTGCAATCATTTGCAATTGCCTTGAGAATCAAAAGACCTCAAAGGCTAATTCCAGTTTAGTTAGTATGGATTAGAAGTCCTGTAGGACCCACTAAGGGATTTGAACTAAAATTCAACGACCTGTCAAATCTGGTAAGTTTAAACAAATGTCTCATAACAAGCGCAAAATGGCTAAAAAATCAGAGGTTAGTGATAAACATTTTTAGGATTTTGAAATTTATTTATCCTGTAGAATTATTTTATAATCGATTTCGTCAGATGTATCCTTTGATACACCATACGTCTTTTTTATGAGATCTTTTACCAATTCAATGTCGGCTTCAAGTAATTCTTCGTATTGGTCCTTGGCCAAGAACCTGGCAAAAGAGCCCTCTGCTTCTTGCTTTGGAAGGTTGCAATCATCATAAG
>JBOGQT010000025.1:0-14109 GCA_050749105.1 Nitrosotalea sp.
TCTTTGAGCCACTATTTACAACAAAAAGATCTGGGACAGGTCTAGGATTGCCAACCTGCAAAAATCTGATAGAACAGCACGGATGGACGATAGAAATAAAATTGCCTTCCATATTCATGATAAAAATACCTCACAGGCAATAAAAAATTTAGGACATGTTAATCTGTATGTATGTTGTATAGGAATGTAATGCCTGAAAACAAAACTGAATTTGAGGTATTGTGTGACAAAGTTTTCAAGATAGACAAAATGATCCGTTCTGTCAGAGTAATTAACACAAAGGGAAAGATGGAGGCAGGTGGAATGAGAGAAGGTCTGGTAGATCTAGAGCCTTTTAAAAAAGATGAGATGTTGTTTATGGAACTTTCACTTCGAGTGCGAATGCGTCACGAGTTTGACGAGGATTTTGGTCCAGTTGAATTTTCCCTTTCTTATCGCGGAAAAATAGTTGTATTTAGTTTTCCCTTAAAAGGTGATATGGTTCTTATGATGACATCAGAAAGACAAGTTGACTTGGACAGAGTTCCGTTTGAGATTTTAAAATTACTGTGACATGCTTTACGATTTGTTGGAGAACCTTGCTTTTCTTGGCATTAACTTCAAACAAATTAATCCAGTGTCTTCAACAATGAGGATTCGTTAACAATCTTTTCTTTCTTTTTAATTGCAGATTTGTCGCTTGGGGTTGGTTCTTCCAATGGGACGATTTTATCAATTAGATTCTTGTATAACATTCTCAATTCCCTTATTTCATTTCTGATTATTTTGAACTCTTTTGTACTCATATCCTATGTCAATATATGACACAAAACTGTTTAAAGTCATTGCGTACATTTTGGGTGCATATCTGGCTAAAACAACCCCCTTTGTCCGTAACCAACACAAAATTGAATTATGCAATTTGTCCAGATCAATGTTAGAGTTTGAGAATTGGAAACGCATGAATCTACGTTGATGGAGAAATTTCTTTTCAGAATAGCAAAGCAGTGGATTGCAGGTGACACCATGAAGGAAGCACTGGCTTCAGCAAAAACTGCAAACAAGAACGGAATGGATGCGATAATCAACAGGCTTGGGGAACACATGACATCAAAAGGCCAGATTGATGATACCATATCGGAATACCTGGAACTTGTCTCAAATATACACAAATCCAAGATCTCAGGCGGCATATCAGTCAAGCCCACACAGGTAGGCATGTCCAAAAGCGTTCAAGACTGTACAGACAACCTTGTAAAGATAATAGACAAGGCAGCAGCATCCCAGTCCTTTGTCTGGATAGACATGGAGTCATCAGAGCACACCGATGATACAATCAAGATATACCTGAACCTGTTTGAAAAGTATGAGAGGCTTGGAATGGCAATCCAGGCAAACCTCAAGCGCACCGAGCAAGACTTGAAGACGCTGCTAGAGCACGGTGCAAAGATTAGATTGGTAAAGGGCGCATACAGAGAAAACAAAAAAGTCTCCTACAAGACAAGACATGAGGTTGATGAAAACTACAAGAACCTTACAAGGATTCTTTTTTCAGACGGCAACGAGTTTGCAATAGCTACCCATGATTCAAAGATGATTGAGCTTGCCATGAATTTATCAAAGAAACACGAAAGAAAATTCGAGTTTCAGATGCTAAAGGGAATACGGGACGAGCTAAAGCCGGTCTTGATAAAGAGTGGATTTACCATATCAGAGTACATCCCATATGGAACCAACTGGCTTCCTTATTCGATACGGCGCCTAAAGGAGAGAAAGCGTAACATATTGCTCCTTGGCAGTTCCTTTCTTCAGTCGCACCGGGTCTGAGTCTGCTCTCTTACAAATTGCAAAAGATAGTAAGCACCGCCTGCACCTTTTCCTGAGATTCCAGAATCCTTCCACCCGACAAAGGGCTGCATGCCAACCATTGCACCTGTTGTGGCGCTGGCAGCCCTGTTAAGATATGTCACTCCTGACTCTATTTTGTTAAAGAATGATTCAATCTCATTTTTGTCTTGGCTGAATATTCCTGCGGTCAGGCCATAGTTGCTCTTGTTGGCTTCAGATATGGCCTCATCAAAACTATCAAATTCTTGTACGCAAAGAAACGGAACAAACAACTCTTCTTTTACCAGTTCGTGATCTTTTGGCAGCCCAACAACAATTGTCGGTTCCACAAAATTTCCGTCCTTGAGTGTCAAGTCAGATGAGACAGAGCCTCCGCATAGTATCTTGCCGTCCTTTTTTGCAATCTCTGCGGCTCTTTGAAATTTTTCCAGTGCAGACTCGTTTATCACTGGACTGACAAATGTGTCCTTATCCCATGGCTTGCCCACCTTCAGTACCTTGGTCTTTGCAACTAGTTTTTCAAGAAATTGATTTGCAACATCTTTTTGAACATAAACTCTAGAGCATGCGCTGCATTTCTGCCCGCTATACCCAAATGCTGCCCTCAGTACTCCGTCTGCTGCTTTTTCCAGGTCAGCAGTTTTTGTTATTATGGCAGGATTCTTTCCCCCCATCTCTGAAATAAACGGCCTTGGCCTACTTCCAACAAACGTGTTAAAGCCAGAGATTCCAACTTCCTTTGAGCCAGTAAACGCAATTCCATCCACCAGTGGACTTTCCAAAATGGTCTTTCCTACAACACTTCCAGCACCAGTTACAAAGTTTATCGCAGATGGAGGAAGCTTGTGGTATATTGCCTCTGCAAACTTGAATGCAGATATTGGCGAGTCACTTGATGGTTTTAGCACTATGGTGTTTCCTGTTATGAGGGCACCCGCACTCATGCCTATTGATATTGCAGATGGAAAATTAAATGGAGATATTATCCCCCAGACGCCATATGGTTTTAGTGTACTGCTGGTCTTTTCATTTTTGTTTGCGCTCTGCGTCTCCTTTGAAAATCCTTGGTTTACCTCAAGTTGTTCTGCATAAAATCTCATAAAGTCTATTGACTCGTCCAAGTCGCCCATTGCCTCAAGCCTAGTCTTGCCATTCTCAAAACTTAGTATTGCTGCAAGGCGGAACTTGTTGTGAGAAAACATGTCTGCGACCTCTCGGAATATCTTGACTCTTTTTTGATATGGCACAAGAGACCACTTGTGGTATGATTCCTTGGCAGTCTCTATTGCATGGATGGTATCTTCCTTTGAGGCCAATTGAAAATTTGCCAGTATCAGGTTCTTGTCTGCAGGTGAGCGTACCTGAAACTGGTTATTTGAAAAGACCTCTTTTCCGCCTATTATCATCGGGTAATTTCTACCAAAATCATTTCTTATCTCCCTTATCGCATCATCAAATCTTTTATGAAATTCGTCAGTAGTGTTATTTTCTACAAATTTTGCCCATGTCTTTTCGTTTTTGAACACATGGTAACTATGTTATCACCACATAAAACAGTTTGATTGGGTGTAGCTTGGAGATAGATCCATTTCAAACGCGAAACATTTTATTCTTACAAGTAAAGGTTTGTTATGCTCAATACGGTATATCGCGATGCCCTAAAGAAACGAGACGAGGCACGGTCCATCTTCAAGGGGGAAAAGTTTGATATGATAATACAGACCGCAAGAGAAAATTGGGTTGACTATGAACCGCAGAAAAAAGAGGCAGATATAGCTGGCATAGACAGCAGCTACAACAGCACAAAATTTCAGGGCCTTGAGCTGTGGGTGGTTACAGGTGTATCGATAAAATCAGACGGCACCATAATAACTGGAATACATAACCAAGGACTTGGCCAGCCCACGCCTGAACTTGAGACACAGGCAAGCAAGATGGAGGTTGAGGCCTGTGCCGCTTCAGTTGACAAGGCAGATCTTGTTGTACTAGACGGCTCACTTTACTCACAATTTCTTACAAGACAGACATCGCTTGGAAGTTCGATTACAGCATCAATCAAGAAAAGAAACAATGTCGTATTCATATCAAAGACATCATCTGCAAGAAAGCAATTTGAAAAGTTAGGCTCTGTTGCAGGAGACATATTCTATTACAATCACGCACTCAAAAGGCCTGGGTTTAGCAAGGTATTTGTCGACAATGAACTTGGCCCGGGCAAGGTCGTCTCATATGTATATGCAAGACTGAGAGACTCTACTCCACTAATCAAGATAGAGTTGCTAGGGTCTGGCATTGGTGAAAATGACATAAAATTGCTTTTGGACAAGCTTACAAAAAATAGTGTAGGCGGATATCCTTATGCATTAAAGTTGGCCCATGAAAATTGCAAGATAACAAATGCTGACCTGTCGAGGCTTGTTAGTTTGTACGGGCTTGCAAATGAGGTCGGCTCCAGGGAGGTATTGAATTGACAATCGGCGTAGTAATTGGCGAGTCCAAGCAGACAGAGGTAACTGCCCAGTCATCAAAGCCCTTGTCTGTTGGAGAATATGTCATAATTGATTCGTCAGATGGCAAGATACTTGGCCTTGTTGAAAAGTCTGCAATATCAAGTGAGGCCCTTACCAATGTTCGAAACTTTGACGAGGCAATAGAAAGCAAGGAAGTTGCAGAGATTAATTCAAGGGATAAAAATTACAAGGTCAAGATTGGGATACTTGGATATTTGGACAAGTTGCAAAAGGGTCATGTCATAATTCCTGCCGTCCCACCACTTCCTGGAACTTCAATCCTGGAAGCTACACAACAAGACCTTGGAATGATATTTGGCCCTGCAGGAAAAGAATGGATTAGGATAGGCTCTCTCTTGCGAAACTCTGAGATTGAGGCCAAGATAAACATCAACAAGATTGTATCAAGACACCTGGCAATTCTTGCAATGACAGGCATGGGAAAAAGCAACCTTGTTTCCCTCATAGCAAAACATGTTTCTACCCTGAACGGTACATTAGTTATTTTTGATTACCACAATGATTATGAAAATCTCGATGTTGCCAAGATGAATTACATGATGGCAAAGATAAATCCAAGGCTCTTGCCTGCCGACAAGCTTGCCGAAGTAATCGAGCTTCGCGAGAACGCAGACAAGCAACAAAGAGTGCTGCGAGAATCACTTACAGAAACTGTCAAGCAGTCAAAAGACTTTTGGGCAACGCTTGAAGAAAATGTCGGCGCATTTGGGCGTACTACAAAGGGCTATGCAGACAGCGCAAGCAGGGTGCTTGATAAGATAGATGATGCCAAGCACAGGTTTTCAGACATACTAGACCCCGACTGTGGAGACCCAGTAGACCTGATAAAGGAGGGAAGGGTAAACGTATTGAACATTGCAGAGCTCAGCGAGAGGCAGGCAAATGCGGGGCTGTCATACTATTTACAAGAATTACTACAGCAAAGAAAAGAGTCTGTCTGGGAAAGAAAAGGCAAATCAACCCACAAGCGAAGTTACAAGTTTTTGGCTCCAATCTTTGTCATAATAGAAGAGGCACATGTATTCATACCAAAAGGAGAGCACACCGATACGAAATACTGGGCATCCAAGGTAGCAAGAGAGGGACGCAAGTTTGGAATAGGCCTTGGCGTGGTATCACAGAGACCGAGAAACATAGATCCCAACGTGCTCAGCCAGATGGGCTCTCTTGCAATAATGAAGATTGTGCAGGATGACGACCAACAACAGATAGCCTCTGCTGCCGAGTCTCTAAGCAAGGACCTTATTTCTCAGCTATCATCTTTGAATATAGGCGATGCGGTCTTTATCGGCCAGTGGGTAAATCTGCCATCTATTGTTCACATAGATGAAGTAAAGAGCAAGCGCTCTGGCTCTGACCTTGATGCAGTATCAGAATGGAACCAGACAGACAAGTTCAAAGACATTGCAAAAGAGACAACGCAAGGAATGATACAGAAAGACCTTTTGCTAGATTAAGGTATGATCTTTTCACATATTTCTGATACACATCTTGGGTTTGTACAATATCATTCAGAAGAGCGCGAAGAAGACATCTACTCTGCATTTAACCAAGCCATAGACACATCGATAAAAGATCATGTTGATTTTGTCATACTGGCAGGAGATATTTTTCATGTGCCAAATCCAAGCGGTAAGGCCATAGTCACACTGGCAAATGCACTAAAGAGGCTAAGACAGAATAGCATAGATTCATTTTTTATTTTGGGAGACCACGACATCAGCAGGATAAGGGCCACGCCTGTTCCTTTCGTATACCACAATCTTGATTTTTCAAGATATATTGGAAACGGCAAGCCATTGTTGTACAAAGATGTCCTCATCATGGGCTTTGATAAGCGAAGAAAAAGTGAGATCCATACATTTGAGAATGATTTTGCAGCTGCAGATAAAATAGCAAAGAATCACCAGGGTCACAAGATAATTGCATTGCATCAAGGAATATCAGAGATAAACAAGTTTGCAGGTGAGCTAAATTCCACTGATCTTCCAAAAAATTTCACATATTATGCAATGGGACACTTACACGAGCAAGAACTGAAAAAATTTTCCCACTTGGGAGGCCCGCTTGCATATCCTGGCTCTATAGAGTTGACATCAAGTGAGATCATAAAGGAGACCCAGAAAGGATTCTATCAAGTTGACATATCACGCGCAGAGGCCTCTCCAAGTTGGATAAAACTTGATACAAGACCCCAGACGTCTGTCAAGACAACAGTTGACAAGCTTTCAGATGAGATAAACGCACTCTCTGAAAAGATCAAGGCATACAGCAGAAAACCAATAGTTGAGATAAAGATAACAGGCGAAGTGCCAGAGCCAGGATTTATCCAGGGCCAGGTTGCAAGGCTGTCCGATACCACATTGCGGTGCTTTTGGAAGCACATCTCTTCTGAGCAAGCCAATGGTTCGGTATTCATGGAAAGGCCGGTAAAGATAGAAGAAGAGATGCATAAAATAGCAAAGCAGGTCCTAGGATCTGCCGAGCTTGCAAATTTTGCAATAAATGAGCTGTTGCCGCTTCTCACCAAAGGTGGCGTGGATGAAGCAAGCCATGCAATCAACGAAAATTACATTCAATTCAAAAAGGGATTTGGAAATGCTGCACTCAGTTGAGATAGAAAATTTTCTCTCGCATGTGCACACCAAGCTAGATTTTGGTAGTGGTGTAACAGTCTTTGTAGGACCAAACGGTGCTGGAAAATCAAGTGTGATAGATGCAATAACATTTGCATTGTTTGGAGAGCACATAAGAAAATCTACAAAGGGCCTGCTGCGCCGAGGAAGCGCTCAAGCATACTCCAAAGTAGAGTTTGCAATAGGAAACAGAGAGTTTGAGGCAGTCCGCAAAATAGATGCCAAGGGAACAGTCTCTGCACAGCTGTACGAAAAAACTAGCGGAGAGCAAGTGCCACTTGCAGCAGGCGAGAGAAGACAGTTTGGTGAGTCCATGACACAGACAATAGAGTCCCTCATAGGACTTGATTTTGAGAAACTCAAGGTAGCATCCATTGTACAACAAGGAGAGTTGCAATCAATTATCGAGGCAGACCCAAGAAAATTCAAGGAACTTGTCAATGCAATAATAGGAATAGACAGGCTTGACACTGCATACGATATCATGAAAAAAACTATTGATGCGTTTAGGGTATCGATAAGAACAAGGCTGGATTACGATGATACAAACATTGAGACGCTTCAAAGCAAGACAGATTCACTATCAAAAGAGATTACATCTTTAGAGCCTCAGAAAAAGAAACTCGAAGAAGAAAAGACTGCAAAAGAGACAGAGTTTGTCTTGCTGCAAAAAAAGATAGAAAGCGAGGCTCCAAAAGAACTCAAGATAAAAGAGATAGAAAACAGAAAGGATGAGATAACAAAATACCTAAGAAATGCAGTAACATCAATCAAGAAAGACATCATAGAAAAAGAAAGAAAATTTTCCGAGTGCTCAAACAGTTTGCCAATATTGGCTACCAAGCCACAGGTGGAATCAGACAGCAAACAGGTGCAGCATGACATAGATAAGATACGAATCGAATCAAGAGAGACAGGCGAAAAGATAGCCAAGATAAAAGGACAGCAAGAGATTGCAGGCAAACTGCATCTAGTTGACGGAAAGTGCCCTGTTTGCGACTCCAAGGTAGACCACATCAATCCCTTATTTGAGCAAGAACACTTGCGCGCAGAACTTGAGGCGCTAACAAAAAAGACCGAAGTTCTTTCAAAAGACGAGGTTGCCGCTCAAAACAAGAAAAAAGAGATTGACTTGAAATTACAACAGATTGTAAAGGCAGAAAGCGTCCTGTCTTTGAACAACATCAAAAACCAAGAAGAGTTGTCAAGGCTCAAGGAAGAGATTTCCAGTTTGCAGACAAACGTCAAAGAAGTTCCCGTGGAATTGAGCACCACAGGAAACATGACACAGTTTGCAATAGACGAGTATTCAACAGATGCAATAAAAACAATATCTCTGCTAATCGAGGAAACGCGTGGCTTTGACGTGACAAGTTTTAGAGAACTCAAATCAAAGCTTGACAAGCACAGAATACTTATCAGCACCCTGGACCAGGAGCTCGGAGCTGTAACCACTAAACTAGCACTACGCAAAGAAGAATCTGAAAAAAATTCAATTATCCTGGAGGAGCTGCACCATGTAAGGCAGTATGTGACAAGTCTTGAAGCTATCCGCAGTCAGATTTACAACAGGGATGGTCCTGTTGCCACAAGCCTTCGCTCATGGGCACTTGGCATGATATCTCAAAAGGCATCAGAATATCTCACGACATTTAACGTAAAGATTCAGAGGATATCACTAGAAGACAAGGCAAGAGACACAGGAATCACATGCTATGCAGGAAATTCCATGTTGGACCTAGAGTCTTTGAGCGGCGGAGAGAAGGTAAGCGTGGCACTTGCATTGCGCCTTGGCATGGCCCACCTCATGGGTTCATCACACCTAAACTTCATCATACTTGACGAGCCGACTACACATTTGGACCACGAGCGTAGAAGATCTCTTGTAAATGTGCTCTCTCAGGCTTTTGAGTCAAACGTGGATGCCATATCGCAGTTTATCATAATAACGCATGATTCTGAAATATTTGAAAACTCTAACATTGATGCAATATACGATTTCAGATCTACCCCAGAAGGAACGCAGGTTGTTCCTATCTAGCCGCCGGTCAGCTTTGCAAACTTTTCATTCTTGCAAAGACTTTCCATGAACTTTAGATTTGATAGTGCCACCACTGCCGAGTCTCTTACTTGCTCGCTTGAATCCAAAAGCGCTTTTTGTAGTGTCTCCCTTGCATCTTGAGAACCAATCACACCAAGGGCAACTGCGGCTTCGTGTCGGACAAACAAACTAGGATCGTTACGTGTTGCATCTTCGAGTGGTTTTATTCCGCTTCGCAGACACATCTGTCCCAGCGAGAAAGCGGCTTCGTGCCTTACTAGTTCATTAGAATCTTTTTTTAATATGTTTGATATGTATGGAACGACATCTTCTCCTCCCATGTCTACCAGTATGCAGACTGCCCTGCACCGAATTACAAAATCCTCATTTGTCAACAGGTTGACAAAATATTCCTTGTCCTTGTTTTCATATCTTTGCTCCATCTCGGACAAGAGATCAAGACGTGCATCAGGAATAAGTTCCATGAACACAATTTTATAATCGCATATTTATTTCAATGATTATATGACCAGATTACGATATTGGAAGTTAACAATTGATGATCTCAGAAAGGCACAGTATGATCCAAAAAAGGTGCTCATCTGGGAGATAAAGTGTACTAGGGATGACAAGGGTACACATTTTGGAGTCTTTTGCTACAGAAATGGCACCCCATGGGATTATGCGTCTATCCACGGAATTACATTTTACCACAACCAGTTAACCCAGGAAGAGGTGGACAAGATAACAAAGTTCCTAAAGGACAAGTTTGGCGGAGAGACTGCAGAAAAAGGAAGCAGAGTATTTTTGAAAGACTCTCGCGAGATATATCAGCCAAATGAGATAGCAGACTTGGCAGTCCAGCTAGGAGACACGTTTGAGACAAGTACAGAGTTATCGGTAGAACTTGAAAACTTTACAATTCCAGAACAGGAGCAAAGCAACCTGCCTTCAAGCAAGATCCTGCCTATACCGGGCAAATAAAAAACGATTACTACTTTTTCAACACAATGTACCCTCTTCTCTTTACCCAAAGATTTGAATCGAAGGTTAGCTTAAAAATCTAAAACTCATTAGTGGGCTAATCCCACATGTCTTTCATAACCTTTTTTGTTAGTGTGTCCATATCCTTCTCTGCATGTTCAATAGGTTCATTTTCTTTTAAACCCAATGAAACCTCTTCTTTCTTCTTTACTGCTCGTTGCATGTTATACAGATGTCATTCACTATATTTCAATATAGTGTCCATTTGGGCACATATGCTCCGTGTCAATTCACCCTGCAGACATCCCACTGGCTACTTGTCTTGCATTCCTCTTGCACTTTGTTTATTCATTAAAGTCCAAACACTAAAACTATATTAGAAGTAGAGTCCATACTCAAGTCAGCGGTGAGGGTGGAATTTGAACCCACGAGTCCGGACTGACTTGAGATTTTCAGTCTTGCAGAATAGCCTTGCTATCCGACCTCACTACTTTTTCGTTTTATACAAAATTATAAAAAGTCAATCTAGCTTTGACTGCCATATTTAGATGTAAATTAATAGCAGGTATCGAATCATAAGCACAGGATCAAGGCACGGTAAGGAAAGAGACTAAATAGGGTTTTGACGAATTTATTTCAAGATCTCTAATGGAGATACCAATGACAATCATGGAACACCTCGATGAGCTAAGAAGGCGGCTCTTCAGGATGGTAATTGCAGTAGGAGTTGTTACTTTCTTTATCCTTGCATTTCATTTGACTCCATTTGTGTATAGCGGGATACACTTGTACTATCCGACTTTTAGTCCGTTTAACAACATTGCAGCACAAGCTACTGTATCCATGAAGCATCACTTGCTTCCTCCACAAGTACAATTAATTCAAACTGCACCAGGGCAGGCATTTTTTTCCCAGTTCTACATTGCAGTGCTTCTTGGCATTGCAATAGGCATGCCCGTCATAATCAAAGAATTTATCGGATTTCTGACGCCGGCATTGGCCAAAAAAGAGATGCAGATAATAAAATCAATTACGTTTCCTGCAATAGGTCTGTTTGCTGCAGGTTGTGTGTTTTCGTATGTGGTAGTCACTCCATACACGTTGGCATTTCTCTACAAGTATGGCGAATCTGCCGGACTGCTTACTTTTCTTAACATCATAGATTTTATCACGTTTGTACTACAATTCATGCTTGCCTTTGGAATATCATTTCAGCTGCCACTGATAATGTATGCAATAACTGCATCAGGAATGGTCAGTGAGAAATTCTGGAGAAACAACATAAAATGGGCAGTGATTGCAATGGTCATACTTGGTGCCGCAATAACTCCAGACGGTAGTGGCATTACAATGTGGTTTGTTGCAGGACCTCTAATCGGACTTTATCTCATAGGCATGTTACTCTCAGAGAGACGCGCAAATCAGATACCTACCATCAAGTCATAACAACGCGTTTTGTTAACACAAGGTTGCTCAACACTTAAATCTTGATCTGCCGCATTAACAGCACTCATGGCATATGAGAATGTAATAATTGTTGTGGTAATTGTCGGGATATTGATTTTCGGAGCAAAAAAGATCCCAGAACTAGCTCGAACATTTGGAAAAGCCAAAGGCGAATATGAGAAAGGCAGAATCGAAGCAGACAAAGAGCTAAAAGAGTTCAAAGACAAAGAAGAGCTCAAGTAAAAAACATTTTTTACCAATACAAAAATAGATTTTGCATGATCAAAAGATCAGAGATTCAAAAAATAGTAAGAGAATATTCTGATCTTTGCATCGGTACGCTTGGCAGCCATTCCGCACTTGAGATAATGGATGGCGCAAAAGATGAAAATTTCAAGACATCTGTAGTGTGCCAGAAAGGCAGAGAGGTGCCATACAAGAGATTCTCAAGAATAGCTGACGAAATAATCATTGTAAACAAATTCAAAGACATGCTGTCTGCCAAGATGCAGGCAAAACTCAGGGCAGACAATACTGTGATAGTTCCGCACAGGGCCCTTACTGCATATCTTGGATATGATGCAGTAGAAAACAAATTCAAGGTTCCACTGTTTGGCAACCGTGCACTCTTTCAGGCAGAAGAGCGCTCACACAAGAAAAACCAGTACTATCTACTGCAAAAGGCCAAGATAAAGATGCCAAAAATATTCAAGGACCCAAAAGAGATAGACAGGCCAGTCATAGTAAAGGTGCAAGAAAAGTCTCGCAAGCTAGAGCGTGCTTTCTTTATTGCAACGTCATATGCAGACCATAAAGACAAGACCGAGACAAAAATAAGGCAGGGCCTAATCTCAAGGGAGTCGCTAAAGATTGCAAGCATCGAAGAGTTTGTGGTTGGCACTTATTTTAATTTCAATTATTTTCACACTCCAATATCAGATGAGGTAGACTTTTTAGGAATTGAAAGGAGGTTGCAGACAAATATTCACGACTTTGTCTCATTGCCTGCAAAGCAACAACTTGAGACAAACATCGAACTACAAAATATCGAGGTAGGACACACACCTGCCAGCATACGCGAGTCATTGCTTGAAAAAGTCATTGATGCAGGAGACAAGTTTGTATCAGCAGTAAAAAAAGAATACCCGCCTGGCATCATAGGCCCATTCTCGCTTCAAAGCATCATCACACGAGACCTGGAGATAGTAGTGTATGATGTGTCCCTCAGAGTTCCAGGCAACCCAATTCTTGCAACCACCAGCCCGTATACAAAATACAAGTATGGAGAAACGTTTGGCGTTGGCAGAAGAATAGCAATGGAGATAAAAAAGGCACAGCAAGAAGGAAAGCTGGAAGATATCGTTACCTAGGCTTCAGTTCTGTAGACTTGTTGTTTATCAACAAGCAAACTCGGTGCAATCTGCTCCCACATCTTTGAACTGCTTCATTACTTCACCTTGCACTGCGTCGGGGACGAACTGCATCCTCTGGTCAAGATATTCCTGGCTGCATTGACATCTCTGTCAATGTGTAAATCACATCTAGGGCAAGATATCATTTGGTTCTCTTGGAGGAGTTTTCTAGTTAGTTTAGTTCCTAATTTTATAACAGATTAAGAAATTCTTTCTTTGTAATATTACAATCAGATATTATTTTCAATAACAATAGTTGCAATCGTTGGTATTGCAATGATACTATATGTTGAGGGTCAAAATGTTTTCTACATGCAAAAGGCAAACACCATAGACACCATACGTAACAACAAGGAAAAAGAGACGCAATTCTGGCATTATATGAGATTCAATAACTTGAATTCATGTTGTGATTCTTTGTTCAAGGTACCATTTCTAATGGTTTTGTAGAGTTATTCATAAATTTTATTTGTCCAATATTTTAAGAATTTCAAATGGAATTCTCTTAAAATCAATTTGTTTTTCAGCTGATACATAGAGTGCATTCTCATCAAATGGAAAACTCATGATGATTGTCTTTTCACGGTGAAATACCACAAAGTTCACAACTCCGAATTCATCATCAAAATCATGTCTAAGTTTTACCTCAAGTGCCAAGTTCATAAATAACAGCTCGTCATTTTTCGCACCCTCTAGTGATTCCACCCCCTTTCGCATTCCGCCAGCTATCAGTCTACCTATACCGTTTATGACACGTGCGGATCGTATGTCCTTGTCAATCTCAAGTACTTTTTTACATAATACGTCAAAATCTGATATCAACTAAATTCACTTAATTCCATATGATACTACGGCAGCATGGCAATAATTTAGTTTTATCCATATACGGAGCAAAATTTAGACGGTAATCCTGTTTATTCATGCGGTAGAGCGAAAACTGAATCTAGATAAACAAAACCATATTCTATATGTGTACCTAATTTTCTTCATTTTGAATCATTTGGCCAAATCCTACATAGGCGTGTTGTAGGGAGCGCATGAAAATTAATGCAATACAATGCAAGTCTTTTTCTATGTTGTTGCAGTCTGACAACATATTATCGAGATGAGTACCAATCTAAAACCTCCATTTAATGAAGAAACTGCAAGAGCCAAAGTAAAAGCAGCACAAGATGCTTGGAATACTAGGAATCCTGAACTTGTGGCAAAGGCTTACACTCATAATTCAAAAT
>JBOGQT010000026.1:0-5034 GCA_050749105.1 Nitrosotalea sp.
TAAAGAAAAGTGTAAGCGCCCTTGGCGGGATTTGAACTCGCGTCGAGGCCGTGACAGGGCCCCATTCTAGACCGGGCTATACAAGGATTGGATTTACCCAATCCCCTCTATACTACAAGGGCGTTGAAATATTGTGAACAAAAATCTGAGTTTAAAGCTTTCTTTTCATCTAAAAATTTTGTAAAAGACTAAATTATACACGCCTATGACCCTCGCTATGGGTTCGTAGCTCAGCCAGGTAGAGTACCGGACTTTTAATCCGGCTGTCCGGGGTCCGAATCCCCGCGAACCCGTTACGATAATGTCCTTTTTTGGGATCCTCCAAGAAAGGTGATGTGTTGAAGATAACAAGGGACAATCTTGTCAAGATCGAGGACGATCCCCTAGAGTTATTCTACCAGGGATTCAAGTCACAGATTACCCGCGTATCATACACAAACAAGCTAAGAAAGATCCTTTGCGATTATCTGGAAGATGTGCTGGAAGGAAGCTTTGAGAACAGGGCCGCGCAGCTTGTCTACAAGGCAAAAGAGAACCCTCAAGAAGCGCTTCGCATCCTGCTTTCATTGTCCAAGATGCTCAGGGATAGAACAGAAAAAGAACCATCAGACAAGGACTATCTCAATCCCAGTTCGTTTAACAATTTCTTCAAGCCAATCAAGAAGATATTAGATATGAATGGATAGGCGTGGCCTGGAAGAGAGTGTATGCCACTTATCCAGAGCAGAACAACCTGGCTGACACTAGGGGATATTTACGCCAGGAGATCCAGACAATGCTTCAGTTTTGCAATGCAATGGACCGGGCCATAATTCTGGCTGCATCCAGCTCAGGGGCCAGGGTTGGTGGCCTGGGCGGTCTCAAATGGGAAGACATCATGCCAGTCGATAGGGCAGATGACAAGCTTACTCTTGAGATCACGGAATCCGAAGTTTCAAGGTCCGAAATAGTATGCGCCATCTTGATGGTCTACCGACATACCCGGGATGAATATCCGGCATTTGTAACTCCGGAAGCCTACAGTGCGATTATCAACTATAAGACATCGTGGATTCGTTCATCAAAGTGTTATTGCCAGATATGTCAGGAGGCTTGTACAAAGATCAAATAATGCCAACATTTCAAAGTGAATAGAAAATACAGATTTCTAGATTTCGAATTGAAAAATTAGACTAATAGTGGCTTTTCTGTTAGGATTTTTTGTTTAATGTTTGGATATTCATCATAAGTACGCCCTTCTATTGTACGTCCTCCAGATTTTGGTCTAGGACCACCCCATTGCTTGAAGAAAACCGCAATTTTTTGTTTTTTACATTGTTTAATAATTTCGGTTATCCATTCTTTTTGAACTGGTCTATATCCATATCCACTTTCTCCTCCAATTATTGCCCAATGTATTCCCGAAAGATCTATTTCTCCTACTGAGTCTATCAGAGGTTCAAAACTAATGAATCGAATTGTGCAATTTACATTCCTTAATTCATCAATCCTCCAAACATTATCCCTGTTTTCTACGGTTGTACCCATCCAGATATGATGTGGAATTGTTCCAAAAAACTTAGAATACATTTCTGAAAATTTGGCCATTTTCTCAGGTCTCTTAGTCAACACTTGATATGTATGCCAGTTTGCCTTTTGCATCACTTCAAAACATCGGGCAGTAAATTCAATTCTACTCTTTTCATGAAATAAATCTGACATAGAATTTACAAAGATTTTTCGGGATTTCTTCCATGTTAATGGAAGTGCAAGATCATCTTCGTGTTCTGTAAATTCAAATTCGTTCCTGTATTTATCAACCCCCATAGCCTTGAGTCTTTTTGAGAGGGTAGCAGCATAACAGTTCTTGCATCCAGCCGAAATTTTAGTACATCCTGTAGTAGGATTCCAAGTAGCCTCTGTCCACTCTATTGCCGAGCCTACTGCCATGTTCTTAATTTAATCTTCGAAGGCGATCGTATAAAGGATTCTTTGATCAGAAGTTTCATGCTTTTATCAACACTTTGTGAAGATCTACCCAAAATATGCCCACACTGAACTTACATGCCGTAATGAGTGCTGAAATTGATGTTTGGATAAAAGAGAAAATTACACCACTTTTTGAGGAAATTAAAAGCATAAAAAACGACGGTGAAATTACTTCACCTGGAAATTTATGGTCTCTAAAGAAGGAAGTTGCACTACATCTCTACATTCCAAGTTATTTCAATATCATAAAAAATCATTTCGAAAAATGGTATTACTATGATCCTTTTTGTGGTAGTGGATTATTTGAGTTCAAACAACAGGGCATACTCCAGGGAGAAAAATTTGGAGGATCTCCAATAGTTGCATTATCACAACAAAAAAAATACCCATTTAATGATTATTTTCTTTCTGATCTATCAGAAGAAGCTACTACAACACTAAAGAAAAGGATCAAGAATTTATACAAAAGCGACCTTAATGTTGAAAGCATAGATTTTCGATCTTCAATATCACAAGTAGAAAGAATTGATGCCAGAACTGGACATGAATCCTGTTTGGCTTTTATCGATCCGGTTGGTTATATTCCAATCCCATGGGTCGACATAGAAAGATTGTTACAAGTTCAGACTTGCGATTTATTCATAGTAGTAATGACAAGTGATTTGAATAGAAATCTAGCAATAGCGTTGAATCCAGAGCAAAGTGGTGATCAAGGTCTGACGGAATTTTTAGGTAATGAATCATGGCGTGAATGTCAGAATGGTGATGAAATAGTAGAGAGATACAGACAACAAATTGCTTCTTATGGAAAATTTACTGAAGTGTTGAGTGTTAACAGAGTTGGGGAAACGAAAATCTATGACATAATCTTAACAACTAGAAGTGATGGAGGCATACGCGTTATGAGAGGAATAGCTGAAAAATTAAGGGATGTTACAACAGAAAAAATAAAAACTCAAGCAATAACGAGTTCAGGACGAATATCATCAATGGACAGTTATTTCTAGAACTATCAGTTTTGGAAAGAAATTATCAGACTAACCGAATAATTTGATAACATCATGTTTTGCTAGATCACTTAATGAATGAAAAATAACACAATTATTTTTTTGATCTAATTTTTGTCTTTTACTTAAACTAGTGAACATTTTTTCTCCTATCATAACATTTGCGTAGGGCAAAGCAGTTGCAAAATGACATATGTCATAGTAGTCATTTCTCTGTACTCTTCGTTCTTTTGATTCTTTATCTCGTGCATAACTTAATTCAACAAATGCATTAAGCGCAGGCATGTCATCTATCAATGATTCAAGTTCTTCTTTGTTTTCAAAAAACTTCTCTCTTGGAATCTTGTTATGATATAAAATTTCAGCAAAATCTGGAGTGAAAAGCTCTATTATCCATTTTACTTTCAAATATTTGTCAAATACTACACCTGAGACACCATAAGTGTTATGTCTATCCTGCTCAATCTTAGTTGCAAGATTGTCCATAATTCGTGCTTCATGATTTGCGTAAGAGTTGAGAATTTCGTCCTTGAGCATCATTTTCATTATTTTTCGATCTTTAACACCATCATCCCATATCTTTTGAGCTCTTTCTTGTTCTTCCAGTGATGGTTGATGTCCTTCTCGTGGAACTATTTTACCGATATGACCGCCAATGATCGAATCAATTCTATTGGTTAATAATTGAGAAGATAAATTATAACGAATCGGCCTTTTCAATTTACGATAACAGGCATTTAAAATTTCATACTTGAAGTACTTTTCAATAGGCTTGAAGAACCAGCCTTGCGAAACATCAATCAAAAAATCAATCATTTCAGAACCACGTTCACGATTGTTTTGTTTTATTATTTCAAAAAAAATGTAGGATGAAAATGGAATTAAAATTCTATTAGAATTACGTAATTGAATTAAATCAGAATACAATTTTTGGCATGTCTGATCATTGTTCTTCCCTTGTGCAATACGAGCCAACCCAATCCAATGATTAGTATCAAGATAAATTCGTGGGAGTGTTTTAGGATCAATCATTTACTAGTTTTATATTTGAAAAAACAATTCTATAGTTTCCTTGATGGTATCTGCGTCAAAAATAATACTGAGACCAGAAAGATTAGGATAATCACCATAATTATGTTCAACTATTGCAATTCTACTCTCAGATACAATTCCTAACAAAAATGGTTTTCCTCCTCTTATCTCCACATTATTGCCATTTTTAAAATGTATTCCAGGATAAAGAATGACTGGACTTCCACTGGATCCAGGACTAGTTGCACCATCTATTAGAAATCCCCTGATGTTACGATCTCTTTCTTTTCCACCATCTAGCATACTAATTTCCAGCTGTTCTCCGATGTTGGAGGCAATAGTACCTTTTCGGAATAAAGGATAATTTGCAGACTTGTGTTTAAGGCCTAAGGGATAACCGATTACAGCGATTTCATCACCTATAGTAATATTGTATTCTTCTAATGTCTTCTTATCTGCTAAAAGATCATATGTTACATGTTTTCTCTTCAGATCACCAAATTCTGCAATAATTGGAGTAATATCTATGGCCAATACATCAGTATCAGCATCAACATGCTCACGCCAAGCCTTGGCACCATCCACAAAATCTAACATGTAGTGAATTTCTTCCTTTTCTATTGTACCATCATTTTTTTCTACATTACAATGTAATGTGATTGCCTTAGCATTGTTTCTTTTATTTGGATCGGGATCTATCACATGTTTGTTAGTAACTAAAAATAATTTATACTGTTTATCTTCCATATCTCTTTTAACAAGAAAACCCGTTCCAATTTTTCCAGATTCATTTTTAATTAACATCGTAACATGTTTCCATTCTTCAACAATTGGATTTGGCACGATGATCATATAGTAAATTCAGGTAGATTTAAGAATTAATTCAAACAATTACCAACAAGGGCTGCATAGAAACCATCCATAATAAAAAAGAAATCCTGCACATTCTGTGGCAGTTATAGGCCAGAACACGACACAGCAACTCCTTTGTCATCATCGAGTCGCCATAGGCCATGATCTCAGATCC
>JBOGQT010000027.1:0-74853 GCA_050749105.1 Nitrosotalea sp.
ATCTTTACGGAAGGTCAGGAGACTCGAACAAAGACTTTTCCAGGCACCGTGAACCCGGCATCAGCATCTGAAACTAAAAGTAAGACACCTTGAAATTCCAAAATGTAATTACATCAAAAGAAAAAGACGCTCGTCTTGAAAATGTTCTTGTGCTGCAAGGAGGAGGCTCACTTGGCGCGTACGAGTGCGGAGTTTTCAAGACGCTGCATAAACACAACATAAAATTTGATATCGTAGCAGGGACTTCGATTGGGGCAGTCAATGCCGCAATAATTGCAGGAAGCAAACATGATAATCCTGTAAAGGATCTAGAGGATTTTTGGCTGGCTCTAATCGAAAAACCAATTCCGACATTTCTGTCAGAAAAGTTCAGGGTCATGTCATCTTCCATGTATTCAAGTTTTTATGGAAATCCAAGTGCCTTTGCACCAATGTGGCTTAATCCGTGGCTGTTTACCGCTTCATTTAATCAGCCATATTTGTACGATAAAACACCACTGAAAGAAACACTAGGAGAGTTTGTAGATTTTAGCAAATTAAAGGATCCTAGCAGGCCACGTCTTATTGTAACTTCAACTGATATAAAAAAAGGAACACGCGTCGTATTTGATAGTAAGCATCATGACATCAAGGTTGAAAACGTACTTGCAAGTGTTGGTTATCCATTCTATGGAATCGCTTGGACAAAAATAGATGACAGATACTTTTGGGATGGTGCTCTGCTTAATAACACACCGTTGATTTCAGTCATGAGTGCTTCTCCCAAGAACCCCAAGATGGTATTTGTGACTGACCTCTTTCCACGTGAACAGGATGAGATTCCCAAAAACATGATGGACTCATGGCATAGAGCTCGAGATATCATGTTTGCAGATAAAACACAGTGGTCCATAGACGTCTCAAAAAGAACAGAGAATCACCTAGCTCAAACACGATCCTTTGGTACTCTTGTTTAACCCCTTCAAAACTAGACTTGTTTTTTTCATCAAGATTACTATCTTCTAAAATATTATACAATTTTTTGATGAGATCTAGGTGCCGTAATAAAACAAATAATTAGAATAGAACGCAGGGAAGACGTACACTATCTTTTTGAAGACTCTGATTTCTCATCAGATACAATAAAAAATCTCATTGAGAGTGGAGAAAAAGATGCTGAAAAAAGTCTGGGAAAGATATAGTTCTCCTGTATAGCCCTGACTGTACCAATGATTAAAAAACTGGGATTTTTAATTGCAGGTCTTACAAATAAACTAGGCAAGTTTGACAGAAGATCAATCATAGGATTTGTTTTGCTGCTGACCCCATACATTATTGGTGCCGTGACTCATCAATCCACATCCATAACTAACGTACTTCAAAAACGATATCCTACTTGCGACTCTTTCATACATGGGTTTTGCATCCCAACGACGTATGTTCCAATACCACTTGCGGGAATTGGCTATCTTGTCCTAAACCTGACCTCGTTTCTTCTCAGCGCTTCGCGGTTCCTAATTGGTTTTTTTCTTGTTAAGAAAAGATCTTAGGGTCCCAATTGTATCTGGTCTTAACTCTACAAAATTTCTTGGATTTTGGTTATTGAATCATATGTAAAAAATCAAATCAGATGAAATCTTGATTAACCAAATCTCAGCCTTGTTCTTGCAGAAATCATGATGATTGAAACTATTGAGAGAACAAGGATAACCGATACCATGGGACCAAATTCTGGAACTGTGTTGGATGTTGAGTTTTGAGAGGTTGGTGTACCTTGCGTACCTGTAATATTCCCTGCTTCGGGTCCTGGGCCAAGATCTGTTGAATTATCACCTGGTTCACCTACGCCACCACCTGGACCGCCTACGCCTCCCCCGCCAGGGCCTCCACCTGGACCACCAAGACCTCCGCCAAAATTGGTTGAATTATCGCCAGGTGCCCCGGAATCACCCGGTCCGGCTAAACCCCCACCTGGTTCACCTACGCCACCACCTGGACCGCCTACACCTCCACCTGAACCACCAGGGCCTGGAGAAGATTGCGCATATGCATTGTTGGCAAAAAGTGACGACGATACAAAATTGTTATTTGACAAAATGGTATTAGTAGATGTAAGGATTAAAATAGACATTAAAAATAATGCAACCCCATTCTTGTCTTGCATAAAAGTGCATTGTGATTTAATTACTTAAGATTTTCTCAACGAGAAAAGCTATACCATATCAAACAGTTGTCAATTTGAAATCTTGTACATGCTGTTTGTTAGATGATGTGTGCCATATTGTCTGGTATATTTACTAAAATAGCGAAGCTACAGGGCAAATTAAAAAAAATGGTTGCAAATGATTGCAAGATCTTGAAACTTTTGAATTCTATAGATCTTTTCAGTATACGATCTTGGCTATTCTTTGTATTGTAACAAAGATGCGCAATTCTTTTTATACACTGTATCTAATCTCATCGTAAGAAACAAGATGACCGACGCCGACAAAAAAAATCAGAAAGAAATCAAACTTGGCTTTACAAAGAAAATGATGACAGGTGCAATCATGTCAGTGCTGTTCATGTCGTTCTTTGCTGGCAGTTTAATTACAATACCTGCCATGGCAGATAACGGAACTGGTACAACAACTAGCAATACTAACCCCAATAGTGTTGCAGGTCTAATCAGTGAGGCTACAAGCGAGAAAAAGGCAGCACAACAGACCCTACGACAAACACTACAGCAAGATCAACAAACCTACAAACAGGCAGCACAACAGGCTCAAACCATATATCAACAAGCAGTGCAGAATGCAACTCTTGAGTATAGACAGGCAGCCCAGAATGCCAATCTTGCTTACACCCAGGCAGCACAGCAGGCACGTTCTGCTTACAGTAATACAACCAGCACGGCTCATGGAAGTATAACGGCGCTTGATCCTGCAATGGCAACAAGAGATCAAGCAATTGCTACGGCAGCAAACGCACAGACAAACACAATTGTTGCTGCTCAGGTAGCTCGAGACAAGGCAGAGTATGATGCTTGGGCAACTCACCAAACCACGGTATACAATGCACTTGCTACCAGGGATGGATCTGATGGAACTGCACAAGCTAACTATGATACCACAATTGGCAATTCCACACTTGCAACACAAGCCCAGACAATAGGCCAAGCACATGTAACTGCAGACAACTCTATCTTGCAGGCAATACAGACAAGAATCACTGCAGTTGAGAATGCATATGTTACAAAAGACCAAGCAGTTGGCAACGCAGAAACTACATACACAAATGCACAGGTCAGTGCCGAAGTTACAGCTGATAACAGTTACACACATGATTCCAAGACTTGGAATACAACATTGCAGACATACTGGAATGCTATAGCTGCACTAAAACAAACAGAAGATAATTCCATTGCACAGGCCAATGCTGCCCAGACTACAGCGGTAGGAAGTGCTGACGGCGCAAGAGATCAAGCAATAGATCAGGCTTATGCAACAATGTATGGTGCCATTTCAGCTGCTTATTCATCATAAAGCCACACAGCATTATTTTTTATTTCTCAATACGCAACATTTGTACTTTGAGGATTCAAATCATGACGAGATCTGAATTCTTACGTCTACATTCTAGATTAGATTCTGTAAGATAGATAATTACATGAGGGTTGGGCATATTCCAAAGCCTATTTTGATCATACAATAAAATCAATTTAATGAAAATTGCTAAGGATCTCCTCACTGGATATTTATTACCACATGCATATCAAGCGAAGATTCCTCAGCAAGATAAAATCTGAATCCTTCCTTATTGGCATTTTGCGTCTGATTGGTTTGCTATCTTTGTATAACGATGCTGACAAGAAAAGAGGAAGACCGTACGTCTATCCTACTGGTACCATGATACGATGTTTTGTGGTACGGATATGGTTGAGGATACCAAGCAACAACTGTCTTCACCACTATTTTTCCATTGATATGCTATACAACAGAAAAGTGATGACTGCATGCGGATTGCATACGTTACCTGACAGGAGAACATTTGACAGACGGTTCAAGGCACTTCCAGTACGTTATATCATTGGAACAATGAGAACAAGATTTGTCACAGAACAACTTGTTGATGCATCCATAACATCAGTTGATAGTTCAATGATACGTGCAAAGAACGGCCACATCTGGCACAGAAAACAGATGATATCAGGACATGTTCCAAGGCCTGGAATAGATACTGATGCAAGGTGGGGATTCTCAGGAACCATGCTGCTGATCCATCACGAATTATGATCGGAAAATCTGTCTGCCTTTTTTGGGATATGATGTTAGCTATTTTCATGAAAGTCCAAAGACCCGTAAACAAGCTACAAACTCGTGCCTAATGTAGCTCTGAAATCATTGCGCCATCGTATATAGGATTGCGCAATAATGCGATAACCATATTGTTCTCTCTTATCATAAATTTCATCGACCTTTTTTGTAAAAGATACTTGGAGAAATAGTCCAAGATGAAGGTTGAAATTGCATAGTGGCACTCATGATACCGCTGGTAAATTTGTCAGCAAATAGGTCGACCTTTTTTATGATCAAATATTTAGGCAAATGGAAATAAAATTGGGAAGGGACTTTGATAGCCGTCCCAATATCTTGCCCTGTTTAAAACGCGTTTTTTTGGATGTTATTAAGAATTAATCAGTATCCTAGACGTTGTGATATTAGATTCCAACTTTTGCATTCAACATGTTTTCTATTTGACTTAGATCCACATGCCGCCCAAACCGCCATAGCCAAAGCCTCCATAACCCATCCCATACATCCCCATGCCGCCACCTCCAAGCATTCCCATCATAAGCATTGAATCCATTGCAGAACCTTGGGATTGCTGTTGGTGTAGTTTCTGGTGTTGTTGGAATTCATCGTCTGATTTGAAAAGCAATCCATCCAGATTGCATATCTTCAATGAAGGATCTATCTTGTTAACTATCTGTTCCCAGATCCTCTCCTCAAACTTGTGGGCCGAATGCAAGTCAGCTGCTGTTGCAATTCCCAATGTAGCCAACCCTTCTATGGCAGGAATTGCCAAATCTTTTCCCCAGATACCAGCATGCAGTTGGACTTCAAACTTTCCTTTCGACCCAGCTATGACTACGTCGACATCTCTTATCCTTCCAGTCACTATTCTCTCAATGTTTGATTTTTTGGCATGTATGTCCCACAACCCGTCCTTTTTCTCATCTGAGGTGATTTTGAAGCCCTGAGATTGGATTAGTTCCTTGGTATGCGAATAAACGGCAGCAGGATCTATGTCCTTCTCAACAAATCCATGTCTTCGCAATTTTTACTCGATTCAGAGATACTTTGCCTACTAATAAAACCTAGTCATCATTCTCAATGTACACAAATCGTTTTACAATTGATTTTTCTATATGAGAAGAGTTTTGATCTTTGGATCTTCCTATAATTTTGCAATGTTTCGCAGTTATTTACATTACAAAATCATTGCCATATTATTTGAAAATTGCATCATCAAGAATTAGAATAATTCTTTTGAATAAGTTCACTGAATATTAGAACAATACGCGCGTTTTATGTACGATTAAAAGATGGTATAGTTAGAAGAAATGAGCAGTGAAAACAAGGAACCTGCGACAAAGCAGTTTGAACAACTGTCAGTTGAGGAAACAATTAAACAATTAGGCACCAATCCCTTGTCTGGCTTATCCTCAGAGGAAGTACAGGGGCGAATTTCAAGATACGGACATAACGAAATTGAAGAGAAGCGCCAAAATTCACTGGTTAGATTCTTCAAAAAATTTTGGGGCGTTACTGCATGGATGCTTGAATTTATCATCATATTTAGCTGGTATCTTGGAAAGTTCCTTAATCTATACATAATATCTGCACTTCTTGTCTTTAATGCAATTTTGGGATTTGCCCAAGAAGAAAAGGCAAATGCAGCTGTTGCGTCTCTCAGAAAGAGACTACGGATAAGTTCCAGAGTACTACGCGATGGCAAGTGGCAAGTTATACCTGCAAGAGAGCTGGTTCCTGGCGACATTATAAGGATGAGGTCAGGAGATTTTGTTCCAGCCGATGCCAAGATTATCCAAGGCGATATAGAAGTTGACAAATCTGCATTGACTGGCGAGTCGTTACCTGTCACAGAAGTTACCGGCAGTTTGCTTTACTCAGGATCAGTCATCAGAAAAGGAGAATCTAGCTGTGTTGTAGTTTCCACTGGTCTGAGAACAAATTTTGGAAAGACGGTACAGCTGGTTCAGATAGCAAAACCAAAACTGCATTCGGAGGAATTCACATCCAAGATTGTTAAACTTCTTTTGACCATGGCAGGCACGCTAATTGCAGCAATGTTTATTTTTTCTGCCCTTAAAGGAACCCTCATTTCAATACTGCCGTTATCAGTAACTCTTCTTGTTGCCGCAGTTCCAGTCGCCTTGCCTGTAATGTTCGCTATAACCATGGTATTAGGGTCTCTGGAACTTGCAAAGAAGGGGGTGCTGGTAACTAGGCTTAGCGCTTCTGACGATGCTGCCAGAATGTCTGTTCTTTGTGTTGATAAGACTGGAACATTAACAACAAATCGTCTCTCAATAGCCGATGTTTTTACAACAGAAAATTTTGCAAAAAATGATGTTATTCTTTACGGCGCATTATCTTCAAATGACGCAAATCAAGATCCGTTAGACATAGCATTCATCAACGCCGCCAAGAAATTGGGAGTGCTATCAGGTTATGTCCTGAAAAAGTTTACCCCTTTTAATCCCAGTACAAGAAGAACAGAATCTGTGCTTGAAAAAAATGGCAAGAGTTTTGTCGTCACAAAAGGCGCTGTTTCCATTATAACATCCCTTTGCAAAATAAGGCAAAGTGATTTGGAATTGGTTCAGACTAGGATAAACGAGTTCTCTCAGAAGGGCTATAGGACACTTGCTGTCGCGATAACAGCCGAAGATAGCTCTGAAATGAAACTCGTTGGGGTGGCAGCCCTTTATGACAAACCAAGGGATGATGCTCCTGAATTGATCTCTGATCTAAAGAATCTTGGTATTTCTACAAAAATGTTGACTGGGGATTCGCTTCCTATTGCTAGAGAAATTGCTGAACAGATAAGATTGGGAGAGACAATTACGAACATGTCATCTCTGAACCAATTACTCAATTCAAACCCAGAAAAGGCATCTGAATCAATAGAGAAAAGCGATGGTTTTGCAGAAATATATCCTGAAGACAAGTATCGGATAGTCAAGAATCTCCAATCGCGATGGCATGTTGTTGGCATGACTGGGGACGGAATTAATGATGCCCCCGCCCTAAGGCAGGCAGAGGTTGGAATAGCTGTGAGCAATGCAACTGATGTGGCAAAAGGAGCTGCAAGTGTAGTGCTGACAAACGATGGATTGGCAGGCATAGTTGAGATTGTCAAGGGCGGCAGAATGATTTACCAGAGAGTTATGACATGGACACTAAACAAAATAATCAAGACGTTTCAGATTGTCGTTTTTGTAGTCTCTGCATTTTTATTGACTGGAATTCAAATAATAGGAACATTTGATATGGTATTGTTGATTTTTCTAGTGGATTTTGTCACCCTGTCCATATCGACAGATAACGTGAGGGGGTCAAAATATCCCAATTCGTGGAACATAAAAGGTCTGATAAAGATTTCTGGAATAATTGGTATTGCATCTGTCTTGGAGTCACTTGTCCTTCTTTATCTTGGAATTCACTATCTTGGATTATCACAACAGTTGTCGAAATTACATACCTTTTCTTTTGACATATTATTACTCTCAGGAATCTTCACTATACTTGTCGCAAGAGAACGTGATGCATTTTGGAAGTCCAAGCCTAGCAGAACATTACTTGTAGTAATAATTGCAGATGTGATGGTTTGTATAGTTATATCCCTAGTAGGAATGCCTGGTTTTGACACAATTCCGATTAAGGACATATTAATAGTACTTGGATATTGCTTTGTATTCTCTTTGCTAGTTAACGATTTTATCAAGACGCGGTTGATAAAGAGAACAAGATTGTAGTCTGTGGATGTATTATTCTCACTAAGCTTCTAAAATTTAAAAAATCTCGTTCCTCTAGATCATCTTAAAACTTGTGGTACAAATGCCAAATACATCTAGACACAATTTTCTGACATAGTGTTGGTTAACAATGTTCATCATTTCCTAAATATCTAGCATGTGAAAGACAAGTATGAGTGTAGTTATCAAGTCTAGAAGGACAACTACTATCTCGTTGCGACTGGACGAAGAACTTCTCAGTAAACTGCGTCTTGAATCTAAGAATCAAGAAGTGAGTACAAACACCCTTGCCTGCCAAGCTTTTAAGCGATTTTTAGAATGGGATATTTGTCAGCCAAAGATGGGGGACGTTAGTATTAACAAGCCCGTCTTCATTAAGATTTTTGAGAATTTGACTGAGGCTGAAGTAATTAAACTTGCTTGCACCATTGGTAAAGATGATACACGTGATGTGGCTTTGTTTATGAAGGGAAAGATTGACATTGAATCCTTCATGGCATGGTTTGTGATGCAGATGGTAAATTCATCGGTGCAAATAAGTCATACCATGGACAATAATCTTCACACATATGTCATGAAGCATGATCTTGGTAAAAACTGGTCGTTATATCACAAAACAATTCTGGAGGTCATCTTTGAAAAGACGTTTAACATAAAAGCTGAACTGAATTGTGGTGCGAGGATAATCTCCCTTCGATTTGCTCAATAGAACTTGGCGCTCAATGAAAAAATCACTTTTCATTATAGCAGGTCTCTTGATAGGCGTCTCTGTACTCATATACACGTTTGACGTAACAGGCGTAATTTCGAATTTTAAAAAAAGTTCACTTAACTTTATCGCAGAAGATAACGGACTTGCAATCCAACAAGCCAGTGAACAAATAGATAACAATGGAATACTACACCTTTCTGTAATGGTAATCAATTTTGGGAACAGCTCAGTTTCCAATGTTCATTTCCTCATGGGGCAGATGGGGCTTTTGGGTCACCCTTACGATCGTACAACAATAACTAAAAATCTTGGGCCCGGGCAGACCGCAAAATATAGTGACATTGTACTCTCTTCTAATGACATACCAAAGTCCAATCAAACCATGGCCATAGTAATTGAGGGCACTTTGCAAAACGGCAAGAACGCAACAGTGACAACGACGACATTGATAAAACAGGCCTAAACTGAGAATATTTCATTGTTTAATAGATGGACTTGCAACTTCCAAGTTCCATGCACAAGACACAATATTTAGAAAGTGACAACATTGTTAACCAATGTTATATCAAAAAATTCAATTATGTGTTTAGTGCATATAGGCAAAATGAAGAAGCAGTATATGTCAAATGCTAAGATGGTGTTTTTTTGATCTTAATGCAGATACCACAGTTACAGCAAGAATGACAATAGAGCTTGTCAAGATCGTAATTCCAACGTAAAACAAAGTTGTAAAAGACCAAGTATGAGCAAGTGGTGTTGCATTCATATCTTCATACAGCATAAGACTGCCGACAGGAAGTAAACCAATTCCTATTATTATCCACAGTTTGTTATCTGACGAAAGAATCATGTTAGTTATGGCACGACAAAATTTTTAATGATTACCTTGATTCTCATTCAGGCATTACAGACATCACATGTCAAAACCAGAGCCTTATATTGATATAAAATGAATTTTTCATGTTGTCATCTGGTGATCAAAAGCCAAATCGAGTCACTGAATGTCTTGCCAATGAGCGCACATTTCTTGCGTGGCTACGTACTTGTATTGCCATTATGGGACTGGGTTTTATAGTTGCAAGATTCAGTCTCTTTCTTAGGGAATTTAACATCATAACAAAAAATCAAGCTATTCCGCCACACCTGCCAACTCAGTCTTCATCAACTATACTTGGTATGAGCATGATTGGTCTTGGAATTTTGCTTTTGATTTACTCACTCGTAAATTATCTAAAAGCTCAAAAGGCCATAGAAGTAGGATCTTACGTACCAAAACATAACATCATGTATTTGGCAACCATCGGTCTTGTCGTCTTTGGTATCATTGTGCTTGCATATTTAGTTCTAATATCTATCTGATCTATATTTTATCCAAAGGTTTGAATTCTGTAAGACCTGATTACTGTTTCAATATAATTTAGTACGGGTTAAAGAAACTAGTCCACTGTTGAATCATACATTCTAGCGGTAAAACTCTGTTCTCTGATGATGAAATTTACTTATATCAATGAATGTGCTATATAGAATGTTGAGTAGAATTCAAATCCATCGTGCTTCAAACACCACAACAACCACCGTGGTAATACTTGCCATTATCGCAGTAGCAGCCTTGTTGCAGATACATGTAATACCTCTTGTGCTGTCATTTCCTCTTTTTCTTATTCCAGTAGCAATCTATACTACCATAGTTGGCCTCAAGAGCAGATATGAGCCTCACAAAACAGAAGACCATAGTTACCATTTCACGTGGGCTGCAATAATGCTATCAGTTGGAGTCGGATGGATTATTCTCTATGAGGGCACTGGTGTAATAATTGGAGCAATAGCTGTACTTTCAATTACACTTGGCTACGTGTATCTTAACAAAGTAAAATCCTCCATGATTAATGCCAACTAGTTTAAGCAACTGCAGTCAGGGGTTGCTCTTCTACAGGTTCCTCGCGCATTTCTTTTCGTGCCCTAGCAAGCACCATTCTGAGATGCTCGATTTCAATCTCATCAATCATTTCGCACATGTCATACCAACACCAAGATCAAATACTTAAGGTCTGTGTATCTTTTATCCAATAACTCTTGCTGGAGTATCGTGACCTGATATAGGAACAAGATTCAAACAATATTCTTTCCACTGGTGTGTAAAAAGAACTTGCTTGTCCCCATGCGTATAACATCCAAGTGAAAACTTGTCTCCACTCTTTAATGGAAAGTCTACAACAAATCTTTCTTGTTCTTCTACTTTTCTAAAATATGTAGGCCTTAGTCCAATCAAATAAAGATCAATTACAAAACTAAACGGGTTTGGATGTTGCATCTTGTCTTTTACAGATTCGTAGGCAATGTATCTTGCAGCGTATTTTGCAGCGTCACGTGCAGCATCTCGTGCAGATTCCCCAGAAAGATAACTTCCCCCATACCAACCATAGTTATTTCGAGCGCTATAGCTTGCCTCTTTCCATGTATAATCCCATGCAGAATCCCAAGTGTTAGTCCTGTTAGATTTTAGTGCCGCAACTCTTGCAAGATCCCACAGTGAATCGCTTGTACTTTGTATAGTATCTCCCTCCCTTTTCCACGGTTCCAGTGACTTGACGTAGCCATCTATGATTTGATTGACCTTTGGAAGCATCGAGTTTGCCTCCTCTATGGTTCGTGCTGGAGTAAAATATTTTATGGATTTTATCTTTGAAACTAGGTCATTTATTGAGAGTGCTTCGTTTGGTTGAGACAATTTCAATATCAAAGGTTTTTCAGTTTTATATTAATCTGCTTTTTTTACATCCTTGTCATCAAAATTAGAATCCTTTGGTTTTCCGGTATATTTTGGAGACCACAACCTTGCAACGGCACCCATCATGAATCCACCCACTACAACGATTGCAATTCCACTTATTATCAAAACTATTGCTTTTACAATTGATTTGAAAGAGACCATACGTACCATACAACATTGTGCTGTTAAATATGATTGATGACATTTGAGATAAAACCTCCTTGAGTGTTTCTAAAGGCCAATGCCATATGAAATGATTATTATTACAAGAGTTTTGCGCGTTGACAGTAATTCCAAGCAGACTAGATAAAAATTGTAAATCCATATGCAAACTATATTTTATGCAAAGATGCAATGTAACCCTTTAAATTGAGTGGATCGAACTCCAACGTAATGTCAGATGACACAATCAGGTTAGTTCAATCACTCATTGATTCTAAAAAAGGAGATGCCGACAGATTGCAACAAATTTTGAATACATTGCAACAAGGTACGCCCCTTGATATTTCTGATCAAAATTACTTGGAAGAGATTTCAAAGCAACAACATGAAGACTTGACAACAACTCCCGAAGATACAGAACACGAGACTTTTGACAAACAAGACTCTTTGGGCAAGACAGAAACTGAGGATGATGCGCATGAAACCCTTGAAGATGAGTCCATACAGGAAACCAGAGATTCACCTTCAAGAAAAAAGGTTGCAATAGTTGCAGCCGCGATTGCGATAATAGTGATAGCATATGTAGGACTTGATCTCTATTCTGCAAGTACATTACAGTTCAGGCCCCATTACGGAAATGACTATCAAATTTCCCCCACGGAAATTCACGTACAGGCAGATGTATGCAACCCTTCGTTCTTTCCTGCAACTTTTAACAAATATGAGATAGCTGCATTTTACAATTCAGAGACCATAGAAACAGCCCAGATTAACGGCAGCATGATATCCCCCAAGACCATGTCCACGGTGGATGGAGTATTTGTGTTAAATGCAGATGCCATACTTAGGCTAAAAAATGAGAATGCGACATTTGACCCGACGTTGGCAAGGATTACTACAACTGTTGACGCTCCAATATTTGGCATAATCCCATTTTCCATAGTCAAACAATACACTTCCACACAATTCCAAGACGTACTCAAAAATGGCCCTCCCGGCTCTTTTAGTTGCGATTGAGAGTTAGATTTTTTCTCTTTCCTTTAGTCTTTGTAACATTCTCTTCTCGCCTTCAGCAAATCTTCGTTTATCGTCTTCAGTCTCTAGAAGAAGTGCCGGTACCTCAGTTGTCTTGCTATCAGGACCCAATGCGACAGATGTAACGTATGCAGTGTTTGTTAGCGTTCGAATGCCAGTCATCAAATCTTCTGCCTCTACCTTTACTTCGATTTCCATTGAGGAGCGATGAACATAGTTTAGTCTTGCATTGAGAATCAATGCATTTCCAACATAAACAGGCTTGAGAAAGTTCACCCGATCAATACTTGCTGTCACTGTATTGGTTCTAGAATGTCTCTGAGACACAAGACCTGCTATTAGATCAAGTTGTTTTAGTATCTCGCCACCAAAAACATTACCTGCAGGGTTGGCATCTGACGGAAACATTCTGACAGTCATTTCTGTTTTTGATTCGTTTGGACTCTTGGGTGAAGGTGCCATACTGCTGTCAAAGATTACGACATCATTTATGAGTTGTTCTTCTTGTCGTTCTCATCTGCCTTGTTTTCTGTAGTATTGTTGTACGAGTACAGCGAGTCATCTCTTACATAAGTTCCATTGTCAGCAAACTTGCTTGACGTTTCTGGTCCCTTCTTTTTGTACCACATCCTGAAAATAATTGCAAGTGGGCCTCCGACAATTCCAATGAATAGCGGAATAGTCCAGTCAAAGAACATAGACTACATCGTACTCCGAAATCATCATTGTATCATTATTAAAATCAGCCTTATATTTCTGATGTAACAATGTAACCTGATGAAATATTTTTGGTGGCGTCTCTTGGATTATGCCACTGGGGTCTTGGGTGGTGGAGTAATTGTGTTTCATATCAACAAATTTCTTTGCCACAAATGCCTTGGACCATATACTACCATCATGTTTCTTGGAATATGGATAGCCGTTATGCTTGTTGTAAACATGTTATTTCAGGCAGCAAAACCACAAAGCATATCAAAGAACTGATAAGATTTTCTTGTGATTGCAGTGTGTTGCAGTATATTCCTACCACTTATCATTTGTAAGAGGTATCAATAACCATGCAAGCAAGACATGTTACAAGCGAATATGACCCATCCAAAGTTAGATACGCACTTGACAGGCTCTTAATAAACAGGAGCAATGAATTCTGCGAGATTGCATATGCAATTGGCTATCCCATCACATATCTTGGTTGGGAGGAATTCATACTAAGATTTTGCCTTGAGTTTGATGACTGTTTTAAGATGTGGACTGACAAGAGAGGAGAACATTCTGACCACAACAAGGTACACAAATGTATGACAATGATGAGGCAGATTGCAGTTGGCAAACAAAACATGACAGAAGTCGCCAAACTTCAAAATGCTTCATACCGAATTGCAGAAGATTTCAAAATAGTGTATTATGGACTTGAGTAAATCCGCAGAAAACAAATATAGCTACAGACAATACATCTATTGAATGAACGTATTTGAAGAATTTTGCAAGAGCGTTGTTGAGCTAGATCCCAAGATAAGATTTGCAGGAATTTCAGATGTGGATGGAAAGCTAGAGGCCACTGCTGACAGAAAGGGACTCGTGCCACTACTGACCTCCGAAGAAAGGGCCCAGTATGCAATCACCGCTGCAACAAGGCAATACACCAGATTAAGGTGGGAATACAGACTTGGAAAGATATCATATGCAAGTTCACACTATACAAAATTGATAAGGGCTACAATTCCTATTGCAGACGAGAACAGCAGATTGACACATGTCTTGCTGTTATCATTTGATGCCGATGCAGACAACTTTCATCAGATAATCACAAAAAAAGTGGTACCGCTAGTTGCAAAGAACATGACCAGTTTTCTCAGGGCCATTGAGAAATAACATAAAACAATAATACCAAACACTACACAAACATATCATGCCAGCATCTACAGATTCTAGTCCCAAAGACATTCCAAGTATGGAACAAAATACCAAATTACGTGGCAAAACTCTACACAAGGAGCTTTACGCACTTTCGATAAAGGCAATCATAACGGTGGCAGGTACATGGACCTTTCTTCATTTGTTTGAATTATTTGTTGCACCGTTAGTTGGAATCACGCATATTCACATTCAGATTGCAAGTGTTATAGCTACAGTAACCATAGCGTTTGGCATAATCACAGCAACAAGGCGTTTACTTAGGAGGTTTGCAAGTAAGACACATCCACAGTTTTCTGCTAGCTTGTCATTTTTTATCATAATATTTATCTCGCTTATTGCAGCACTCTCAATTCTTAACCAGTTAAACGTCAACCCACAAGAGATCCTAATCAGCGGCGGTGTAGCTGCAATCATACTAGGTATTGGCGTATCCACCATTGTTGGAAACATACTTTCAAGCGGATTGATACTTACAACTTATCCAGCAAAGATTGGAGATTCTATTCATATTGTAAATGACAATATTCGTGGAAAAATTGGTGAGGTAGACCTGTTTTATACGACAATACAGACAGACGAAGGTAAAGAATACATCATTCCAAATAACGCGATAATACAAGGTAGTGTAAGAATACTAAAGGACGCCTCAATTGCGGACCAGCTTCCTTATTCTGAAGGAGACAGGGTGGAAGTAACAAGTGCTCTTGAAAAATATTTAGGAACTGTAATCAGAGTCACGCCAAAATTTACTACAATACTAAATGACGAGCGAACCAAAGAATACATCTTGGCAAATAGTATCATCATGGATGGCAATTTTACCATAATAAAACATAGAAAAGCCTAAAGAGACTCTAACCGCCGCCATTGACTGTTATTTGCGCCGTGCTTCTGTGTTCAAGATACATCTGTATTCTAGAATCAGAGCAAAACGGATAGGTTTGCTCCTGCCCCCTGTTTTGGTCACAGAATTTTGATACCTGTAACATTTCCTGGTCACAGTCAGATGTTGGGTTTGCTACACAAGAGTCTATGTCGCTTGCAATTGTACTTATTGTATCAGGAGATTGCATGCTGGTTGTAAACGGCGAACCTACTTGGTCTCCTGACTGTTGATTAAAAAGTGGAAAGCCGATAAAGAGAAAAAAGAATATAGACGAAATAGCAAGTGCAATTCCGGCAAAAATACCGTTTTTTCGTTTCATAAAGTCTGTTTTACGACTCCTAAATTATAACCAATGTGTAACTAGGTTACTGTTATCTTCATGGTAAGTGGTACCGACAAGGCATTAGGGTTGGTTATTCCTGACCACACAAAGATCTGAGCAGTATAATTTCCAGGGGTAGTCGGTGTCCAAGACTGGGATGGATTTAGTGACTGGGCAGCAGTTAACGTACCAGTAAGCCATGAGAGTTGAATTACAACACCATTTTTATCCATCACCTGAACAATATAGGCAAAAGATTGGTCTGTATCAAGCCCATTTGTCACATCGGCCGAAATCTGCACCTGCTTGTTTACCTGCATTGACCATGTTCCATTTTGCAGGCTGGCCGAAACTTGACCTAGAAGCTGTGCGTGTGCCAATGGTGCCATTGATGACAAGACAATTCCTGTCACCATCAAAAGGGCAAGCCAGTTTTTCATCAGATTGCTTGATTTGCTCCCTATTTTTTAGGGTTTGTAGTTTTGTTAAGGCTAAGTCTTTCTTCGTTTGATTGAAAGGGTTTTCTGTACCTCATTGATACTGCTTAGAAACTTTTGTTTTGCCTCATATTCGTCTGTAACTTTGATTACAATTTCAGTAGGAGAGAACATGACGTCCTTTACAAGTATTGGAGAGCTCAATCCCAAGAGTTCGCTTAGTATATCAAATATGCTCTTAAATGTGGCACCATTTTTATATTTGAAAAAAGTATTGCCCTCTGCAATCTTTGGATTTGGCTCAAGTGGAATTACAAGTTCTTGCGATGTAAACTCGACAATAAACGTAGAAATGTCTTCGTTTATCTTTGTAGTCAGAGTTTCCTTGTCTGCCAAGAGTTTTTCCTTTGCAGTTTCCAGTTCTTTTGTTGCATCGTTGTATTGTTCTCCAATCATCTTTGCAAAAGTTGATTCGGTTGATATTTTCAGTGGAATCTCGTGAATCTTAAAGTTGACAGTGGCAAGTTCACCCTCAACATCAGTTAGTTGTTGCCTATTTCGCTTGATTTGTGACGCAACCTGTTCTAGAAAATTAAAGTCGGCCATGCCTATGCACTGAATTGGTGAACAACATCCATCAGACTTTGCTTGAATTCTTCGGTTGTAAGTCCCCACTTGCCATATTCTTCCTTGTAACCATCCCAAGAAGCTTCTGCTTCGCTTGCAATTTCCAAGATTTTTGGTCCAATTGCCTTGGTGTTTACAAGTATTGTAACATTGGCTTGTTCAGTATCAAGTATAGGAATCTTGACAAATATCATTCTAGAGTCTTCAATGTTGAATCTATCCTTTATCATATTCTTTAGAACCGCTCTTTCTTTTTCTTCAAAGTCTCCCTTGATTTTTACTAGTGCCACACAAGAATCGCGTTGTCCTCCCTTGTCTCTGACATCATTTTCATCGATATCAAACAGTACTGCATCATTTTTCTTGTGAATGTGATCTACAATTGCATCCATTGTATTTCCCTTGCCTCCAGTCATCAAGTCATTTCCCCATTGCCTGTCTTCCGGAACAACTGGAATTACCCATGGCACTGCAAATCTTGGCTTTTTTGTTGCAAGCCATGTTCTATAGTTAGACATGTCCCACTCGGTCTCTCTTGCAAATGATGCGATGAACATGGATATCGCATTTGCCGCAATCAGGTTCATTCCTTTATAATCCTTCCATCCTACTTCGTGTTCCTTTGGAAGATCGTCAATTATTGATTGAATTTTTTCAGTCTGTTTCTCGTGCTTGTGAGCAAGCTCTCTTAGTCTATGGTTAGAAAACAAAATAGCACAATCACTATACTTTATTTGGTACTCTAGATTCATCACTATATTTATTGCAGCAGCTTCAAAGATAACTGGGTCCCATCCAAACTCTGGCAAGAGGCCAAATGATGCAATTGTTGCATGCTCCTTGGTGTCCTTTTTGATATATTGCATAAATGCACTGGCAAAGGAACTTCCTGTGCCTCCTCCCATTGCAAATGGTATTGTAAAACCTCTTACTGGTTCAGGCGATAAACCTGCCAATTGCTTTTGCATGTCATATTTTTGAGTTACTTCGTTTGTGAATCTGTTTCTTCCTTCGGCCCAATTTCTTGCAGCTCCTCCTGCTCCGTGAATAACATGCTTGTCCCTGAGTGCAAACAAATCAGGATATGACTGGAGTATCAGATTAGCCGCTCTTGGGTCAAGGTCTATCAGTAATGCCCGTGGAATCAAAGGAATATCATTTCCTCCATAAGAATTTGGAAATCTCAGAATTGTACTGCCATATCTCTTCAAAACGCGTGACTCGTCCTTTTCACCTTTTAGTGTAGGCTTGAGAGGGTTGGCCCCTACATCAATTAACAGTCTTCGGTATGCCTCTGCACCAAGACCTATGCCGCAATGACCAAAACAAGTCATCAGAACTGGCGCTGGCGGCAGTGGAGCAGTAACATTGGACAATCTAATCACCCTACTAACAGTGAAGTACTCACTTTAATCGGATAGTGTAAGATTGTAAAGTCTATACTTGATTGTTCTAGACATGTAAGTGATATCATTGCATTTGATTGCTGCATAGGTACAACAATACAGTTTTTGGGATTTAAGACTTGGGAAGGAATTATTCTTTATAAAATTCAGAGTTCAGATATTGTTTTCTTCAAGTCCCTAAACTCGTCTATTGTTATCTTTCCTTCTGCAAGTCTTATTCTAAGAAGAGCCAGAGGATCCTTTAATCGTGCTTCTGTTTTGACATCTGTAGTTTCTGTCTTTCCTTCCCTAGATGCTTCAGAGACCAAATTTTGTATATACTTGTAATCTGACATGTATACTGGATTTTTCTGTTTTATGCAATCCAGTATATCGCGCAACCTCTTTTCATCACCCATACCGGAAGCAAGAAGAGATTTTACATCTTTTAGAAGGTCATCTGACATTTATTTCACGACTGCCTTGAATCTTAGATCATTCTTTAGTCTAACAAACACCGAGTCCTTTACTGCCCATCCCTTTATTGTCTTTCCATAATATACAATGGCCTGCGCAAGCAACTGCATAGCCTCTAGATCTTCGCCAAGTTCTGCCTTGCTTCTTGCCTTTGAATAGATCACAGTACCATTTTTTGGATTGTCTTTTAGAACACTGTCAAACAATGCAATGGCTTCCTGATGTTTGCCAAGCTCTGCAAGACTTGTTGCCTTGTAAAACAAGGCTTCAAAGTTTTCTGGCTCTTTTTCAATCACCTTGTCAAAACACAATACTGCATCATCGTGTTTTTTCTGTTTTCCAAGTACAAGGCCCTTAAAGTAAGTGGCAGAGATATTATCAGGTTCAAGTGACAAAACATGATTAAAACATTTCAGGGCTTCATCATATTTTCCAACACCTATTTCTGCAATACCTTTGTTGTAGATGACTGGAACATAGTTTTGGTCCACCTTCAATGCCTTTTCGTAGAAATTCAAAGCTCGCTCAAACTGTTGCTGTTCAGCGTGTAAATTTCCTAAATTGTTCAAGGCCAGGATATGGTTTGAGTCTTTTTCAAGTATTTTTTCAAAGCAAGTTGTAGCGTCCTTAATTTTTTTCATCTGAATCAGCGATAGTCCTTTATTGTATAATGCATCCAAGTTTAGCGGATCTGCCTTTAATGCCTTGTCGAAAAATGATATGGCACCCTTGTGCTTGCCAAGCTTGGCATAGCTCTTGCCTTCAGATACCATTCCAACAGATTCATTTAGATTTTGTGTCAATTTGATACCGGTTTTGAATTATTATCGATAATGCTAGTTGGGAATTTAAGTTTACATCAGTACAATACATTTGGAAAAAATCATCATAAAGATTCTCAGATATATGAAAAAAATTAATGCAATTATAATTTAGTTAGGTATGTTTTCTGGAAATACTTTCTTGATGTATCTTGATAGCAAAGGATACTGGACAATCAAAGATGAAAGGACAACTCCAAACGTTATAGGTTCAAGAATATCTTTGAAATTGCTTTCTGGAAGTGTTGCCACAAGTGCAACAGACAAGGCGCCTCTCATGCCACCTATCATCACCACATGCCTCCATGCGTTTGGCCATTTTTCATGCGTAAATCTGTGAGTTGCGGCAAGTATTGGATATGTGGATGCGGCTCGTGCAGCCAAGACTGCACCAAATGCTATTGCAATCAACGGCAAATTCTTTCCCATGTTTAGAATATCCATGCTCAGCCCAAGATACAGAAAAGCTACCGAATTTGCAAAAAAGGCAATCATCTCCCAAAAGTGTGCGCTGTACAACTGCGCCTTTTCACTCATTATGCCCTTTCCTTTCATTACCAGATGTCCAAAGTAGAGCCCAGATGCAGCTGCTGCAACAAGACCGGAAAGTTGTAATGAGTTTGCAACAACAACAGAACCAAACAAGACAGCGACAGAAAGTGCAGTCTCCGGTAAAGGCTCATTCATGAGTTTCATGAGGAATTTGGCTGCTACTGCAAACCCAAGTCCGACTGCGATTCCACCAAAGAATACAATGGCAAAATGTCCCACCTGTGCCAGAATATCGACATTTATCTGATTGATGGTTTCTGTTGACTCTAATGCCGAGCCTTGAGCAAGAGCTAGTGCCACAATAGAAGAAAAGATGACAAGACCGCTAGCATCGTTGAAACTTGCTTCTGATTCCATGAGCATTGTCAATGCCGGAGGAGCCTTGATTTTTTTAAACACTTGGATTACAATGGCAGCATCTGTGGGTGCAATCAGTGCCGCAAATGCAAAGGCCACAATAATTGGAAGTCCTGCAACATACGATAACAAGAATCCACCTACCAGCGTAGCAAGAACTACGCCGAGGGTGGCAAGCAATAATGATGAAATTCGAATTGCTTTGAATTGTTCTCTGTCTATTTTCATCATGGCCTCAAAGATTAGAGGTGGCACAATAAAATACAGAATCAATTTTGGGTCTACAAGGAACTTGGATTTGTCAATTGGTCCAAGTCCTGTCACGTGTACAAGTGATACCGCAATTCCTATCCCTACCAGAACCATGGTGTATGGTATTTTTGTTTTAGTAGCAAATAGCGAGGCAAGAAATATCATGCCAAGAAACAGTGGAATAATCCACTCGGTCCTAAGCAAGGAGGCTATGCTTATGTCAACCATCCCTACTGTCATGATGTCAAATTATAAAAATAGTTCCAAAATGCTGCAAAATCTAGTTTATTTCTTATTTTTTTGAAGTTCTGGGCTTCCTTTTCTCATCTGTTTGAATCCCAAAAAGACTCCAAGCGTGATATTTACTATTCCCAGCGCAGCAAGAGGAAAGCTTGGATTTTTGAAGTAAAATATCCCCATAACGAGTCCCCATACACCAGCTAGAAGAAACATAATAGATATTGCCTTCAACTTTTTTGAGGAGGGGTTCTTCACATGCGTTGCTGATTTTATGGCACTATTAAACATTGAGAACTTTATCAGAAAGAATAGTTATTGCCCAAATTCTTTTTTGGTATTTTCAAGAAACTTGGAATGGATTCTAATTCTTTCAAGGCTTTGAGCAAGTTTCATTTCAGTTCCAGGAACATGATGTCTTGCAAAGAAGCTACGAACTTCTTTTTCATGTTTCATATCTGCCATAACTGACACGCTTCCGATTATTCTGTTAAGCAATGGATTGCCCACACCAAATCTCTTGACAAGTCCTTTCCAGTTCTTTCGTATCCAAGGCCACACCAATTCTTTGCCATACGGATTTGCTACCATCCTTGCAACCGGCATAAAGAGATTCTGTGTTCGAACTTCCTTTGAAAGTGTAAAAGCCAGAGTCTTGGCAAGTAATCGTCCTTCCTTAAAGTTTGAAAGCGAACCAAGAAATCTTATCTTTTCTTCTTGTGTTGATGCCTTGCGATACAAGTTCACCAGTTGCCTATATGTACTTGAATCTCCATTCCATGCAACAGTAGAATATATCGCATTTCTTAGATCTGGATTTAGCGAACCAGATTTGAGAAGGCCTGCAAACCTTGACTTGGCTTCTTCTAGTATGTCCTTGTCATCAAGTTTTGCAAGTGAGCTTATCAGGCCGCTTCGCAATAATGCGTATGTTGGTTTTTCTCCCTTGACCGAGTCCCATCCTATTCTTTGGAATATTACATTCATGAAGTATTGGTTGAACTCTTTTATTTCATCCCAGAACTTTTCGCCTGAAAGTATGACATACAAAAAGTTGAGAAATCCAATGATATCAGACAGCACGACATAATCGTCTTCTCCTTCATAATGCCTTACAAAGTCCAAGTAATACTTGAGAGGATACTGGTTTGAGAGCACTAGTGCAGTGAGGTCATGATGAATGCTCCAGCGGTCAAGATTTGATATCTCCTTGTCCTCTACTAGTCTGCCTAGTTTTTCTAGCGAATCTTCATCATATTTTACTCTGTAGAATCCCCTCTGACCATCATTTACCTTGAACCATTCACTTGAATTAGGAATGGTAACAGGTCCTTTCATCATCTTTGTGATTACCTTGTCTTTGGTCCTAACCGAAATTGGTATTATCCAGTTTCCAGGGCTAGTCTTGCCAGTATTTTCAAGTAAAAATCTCTTTTGAAATAATTTTATTTTGGAATCAACTTGTGTTGCCTCTATTATCGGATATCCAATCTGTCTTACCCATGTATCCATCATCTGGCGCACAGGTTTTTTCGATGCTGCACCCAGCGAGTTCCATAGGTCTTCTGTTGTTGCATTAGAGTATTCATGTTTTTTGAGATAGCTATGCATTCCCTTTCGGAAATTTTCTTCCCCTATGAAATCCTCTAACATCATAAGAACACTTCCGCCTTTATTGTAGCTTATTTCATCAAATATTTGCCTGACCTCTTCCGGGCTCTTTACATCAACATCAATTGGATGCGATGACTTTAACGAGTCAAGACTTAGACCTCCTGTCATCTCTGATATGAGGAACTGGTCCCAAAAGTCCCATCGAGGATAAATCTTGTCTACTGCTTTTGTTGCCATAAACGTTGCAAAGCTTTCGTTAAGCCATAGATCATTCCACCACTTCATTGTGACCAAGTTGCCAAACCACTGGTGCGCAAGCTCGTGTGCCACAACCTCAGCAATGTGTTGCATCGTATCAGTAGATGATGTCTTTGAGTCGTACAGTAGTACCGTCTCCCTAAATGTGATTGCACCCCAATTTTCCATTGCTCCTGATGCAAAATCTGGAATTGCTATCATGTCAAGTTTTGGCAGCGGATATTTTATCTTGAAATAATTTTCAAAATACGACAAGAATTGTTTTGTAAATACAAGTGCCATCTTGCCTTGAAGTTTCTTTCCTTTAGTAGTAACAATTCTAACAAGAGTCTTTCCCAATTTTCCTTGTAAAAATTCAAATTCTCCAACTGCCAGATATAGCAAATATGTTGACATTACTGGCGTTCTGTCAAATCTAAATACAGTCTTTTTGTCTAGCTTCTTCTTAGATATAACAGGCATGTTCGATATTGCAGTCAGGTGATTATCCACTATTAGTGAGACATCAAATGTTGCCTTGGCTTCTGGCTCGTCCCAGCATGGAAATGCACGTCTTGCGTCTGCTGCCTCAAACTGGCTAGTTGCAAGGTGCTTTTCCTTTCCGTTGTACTCGTATTTGCTCCTGTAAAAACCAACCAGTTTGTCATTTAGTATCCCTACAAAATTAATCAAAAGTACTGCTTTTCCAGATATTGTATGTGGAAGATTTAGAACAAGTTCCTCATTTTTCTCGTCAAGTTTTATTTTTGCCTTTATCTTTTTTTCATTCCATAGTATAGTGCAGTCATTTATCTCAAGTTCTGCTGCATGTAGGACAATCTGTCTAACTGGCTTGGATATTTTTACAAGGATTTTCTCTTTTCCTCTAAACTTGAATTTGTTAAAGTCTGGCTCAAATTCCAGATCATAGTTAACAGGTAAAACCGCTTTCACTAGATTGGGTTCTAAAATACGAGTAATATATCTTTGACCTAATGCAAAACGTGGAATATCCAATGCAAGAAATGAACACTAAAGAACACTATTGCGATGGACTTTACTGCCTTGCCAGTTGCCATGGCAATAGAATATTTTATGATATTATATTTTTTAGTTCCAGCTATGATTGACACAATGTCTCCAATTATTGGAATCCAAGGAGAGATGAAAATTACTGTGCTCCATCCATATTTGGTCATGATGTTCACGCTTTTTTGTTCATATTTTGGAGTAGATTTTCGAAATTTTCCTATCAGTCTACCATTGTATCCAAGATAGTACGCGATATAGCCCCCGATTATAGAACCAATTGTTAAAACCAAAAATACATCAAATGGTCTTGCACCACCCAAAAGCAGGGTTGAAGTCGTAACCTCTGTTGGAATTGGAATAAATGAAGAAAACATTCCGTTGAAAAAAAGACCTACTAGACCATATTTTATGAATAAAGCGTCGCTAAATATTGCATGAATAACATTGCCTAGCATCGCCTGACCTGTCCTCTAGCTTATTTTAAATGAATTGCCGTACTTTTCGTTGTGATCATAAATTGCAATTGATATTTTTTTGAGAAGTTTTTTCTTTGATTTTTGCGCTTTTGGATCATGGCTGTAATCTTTTTGTTCTAAAAGAGAATGTAGACGTTCAAGCTCATCTCCTGAGAGTGCATGGATTCCTCGATTCATAATCACATCCAAAAGATTTAGGCGCTCTAGATCTTCGTCTGACATACAATACTTACATTCATGTTTAATATTTATCTTATAAAATACACTCTGTGTTCTACAAGGTCTCAGTCTCGTTTCACATGGACTATATCGAGGTAAAAGGTGACCAAATCAAGATAGGCGTAATGGTCAGGCCCCAAAGAGGAGAGGCCAACGCAGAGATTATCAAAAAGATTGCCAATTACTTTCAAGTGCATCGCTCCAATGTAAGACTGGTTTCGGGGCAAAAATCAAGAAATAAAATAGTACAGGTTACAAGACAGGTAGACTAACTGCGTATAAAATATAACAAGGTAAAAACTGCCATTTTTCTGTGAAGAAGAACCTAAAAAAGTTTTTAGCTATCTGTTTCATGGCAATTTTCGTAATTTCAACCATAACTGTAGTAGGAGCAAGTTACTTTAAGGGCAATCCACAGGCAAGCACTGCCACTGCACCAACAGCTCCTACTGGAACCCCCGAGGATAACTATTCTCCTGACAAGTGGACAACTTTTTGCCAGAGCGATAATCAAACACATTCTACCAAATACATCAGCGAGTTTAAGATTCCCACTTTGTGCACACAGCCCCTATCAATTACCACAGACCAGTCCGGCAATGTCTGGTTTACTGAAACCAACACAGGCAAAGTTGGCGAGTTTAATCCTGTGACAAACACATTCCAGGAATTCGACAATCCATTATGGCAGAAAGGCGAAAAATCAATGACTTGGGGAATCCAGTATGTCCCAGATGGGAATATTTGGTTTAGTGACTCACAGCACAACCTGATATGGAAGTTCAATACGCAAACAAAGAATTATTCTAGTTTCATATTTCCAAGAACTGCCAATCAATCAGAGGCATTTCCTCAAATACTCAAACCTGATGGCTCGGATATACTAGTAAATGACTTTACTGGAAGAAAGATTTCCATTTTCAGTACAAATCAAACTGGACAAGACCTGGCGGCAACAAATATCTTGTCTCCTGGAAATTACAACTTTACAAGTGACATGACAGTAGACTCCGCTGGCAAGATCTGGTATACAGTATGGAATTATCAGCTTGGAGGAGCGCTTGTAAACTATGATCCTCAAACCTCACAGTTCACAAACTATACACTTCCTACCGGAATATTGGCACCAAATGGAATCTCGATTGGACCAAGCGGTAAGATATGGATAACGGATACAGCAGGTAGCGAATTTGTCAGTTTTGACCCACCATCACAACAGTTTACAAAGTACACAACATTGCCTCCACAGGTCTCAACATATGGCAATGTTTCTGGATTGATAAAGACGCCAATTACAAGACCTTATTGGAACCAATTTGATGATCAAGGAAGATTTTGGTTCAATGAACAGGTTGCAAATTCTCTGGCAGTGTTTGATCCAGTAAAAGAATCACTTGTAGAATACCTAGTACCATCAAAGAACCCCAACTGGTCAGACTGTGGCAATCAAACAGACTGTGGAGTAGCCCAAGTGCTGGACTTTACGGTTTCACACAACAAGGTGTGGTTCCCAGAGTGGGTTGAAAATAGTATTGGTGTGCTAGATTCAACTGTACCATTACCACTTGAGCTAAATGTATCTACTACAAATGTCATTTTACACAGAGGCCAGAATGAAACAGTAAATGTCATTCTCAGTCCAAATGAACAGCTAAGTGATGCAGTCGAGATAATGACACAGCAAACAGCAAGTACGCAAGACCTCAAAGTTACACCTACTGACCAGACAGTCACGTTGAACAAACAAGAAACCATACCGGTAACTCTGTCTGCTGATGATTTCGCACTTTCAGGAACCTACAAGGTAATAATTGGTGCAAGATACCAAGACATTACCCAGTCGCAATTTATCACAGTCACTATACAGTAGAAGTGGTTCCAAAACTAGACGACCTAATTGGAATTTCTGTTTACTGTACCAAAACAAATGGAACCGGCGGAAAGATACGAGTTAGTCAGGACCAGTTCTTTGTGTCAGAGGTCTTGCGCGAAAAGACACTTGGTAGGATTTCAGAGTCTGGAAATTATGCAGTCTTTAGATTGAAAAAATCCGGGATTGATACCAACCATGCCCTCTCAGACATATTCAAAAAACATGGCCTGCGATTAAAGGCCCTTGGCCTAAAGGACGCAAACGCTACTACTGAACAGTTTGTTTGCGACATGAATGTCTCACGATTTCGTGAAACTGTGACAACAAACAGGTACACTCTTGAGAGAATTGGGTATGTACAAAAACCCCTCACAAAGAAAGACATGGTTGGAAATCATTTCAAGATAAAGATTCAAGATGCTGATTTTTCAAAGATTTCAGGCTTTGACCAGCATGACAAGATTCTAAACTTTTATGGCTATCAGAGATTTGGAAGCAAACGAGCAGTGTCACATCTGATAGGAAAAGCACTGTTGCAGAAAAATTTCGCCCACGCAGTTGAGATCCTGCTTTCATCAACATCAGAGTACGATCTTGCTGAAAACAACAAGATAAGAGAGATGCTCAAGGACAAATCAAACTATTCCAAGGTATTTGATGATGTACCACTACAGATGGATATTGAAAGACTTGTCCTACATGAAATGATAGAGCATGACAATGCACTGGATGCATTGCGTGCCATACCAATCTCGCTTAGGAGGTTTTTTGTGGAAGCGTACCAGTCATTTGTCTTCAATCGCACTATTAGCATGGCATATGAGATGGGAGAGGATTTGTTTTGTCCACAGGCAAATGACGTATGCTATGACAAAAATGATGAACTTGGAAGATATCAGAACGATCCAGAACAAAAACTGGCAGTGCCTTTTGTCGGCTATTCTTATTCAAAGAAAAACAGGTTTGAATACCAGATATCGAAAATACTTGAAGAAGAAAGCATGACTGCAAAGGATTTTTTTGTCAAAGAGATGCAAGAAGTAAGCGGAGAGGGAGGGTTCAGACATGCTGTCATGCTCTGCAAAGATTTTGTCTCAGACCCACCATACGTGAATTTCACGCTCTCTCGAGGCTCGTATGCCACAATTTTGCTAAGGGAGATAATGAAACCATCTGACCCGGTCGCTGCTGGCTTCTAAATTATGCCAATCTACCATACAGCATAACTAGAATTTTTATTATGATTGCTCCCAGTTCAAATTGTGTTTGACGGATTTTACACCAGAGTAACAAAGGCGCCAGATTTTCCATCAGATTTTGACTGGATTAATTCAGATGAATCTCTCTCACTTGAAAGACTTGCAGGACAGATAATTGTACTGGATTTTTGGACATATTGCTGCATAAATTGCATGCATACACTCCCAGTCCTTGCACAGCTTGAAAAAAAGTATAAAGAAAATCCGGTGGTGTTCATCGGTGTCCATTCTGCAAAATTCTTCAATGAACAAGATAAAAAGAACATAGAGCAGGCAGTTAGACGATATGAAATATTGCATCCTGTTCTGGTAGATAGAAAGATGGCAGTCTGGCAAAAATATGATGTCAGCGGATGGCCTACGATTATAATCATTGATCCAAAGGGTACTGTAGTATACAAGCAGTCTGGAGAAGGACAAAAGGAGATGGTAGAAGATACCATTGACACATTATTGGAAAAACATGGAAAAAGTGGAACTCTTGCAAGAGAGCCAATCAAAATTATCCATCACATTTTACAAGACAAGACAACTCTTTCCTATCCTGGAAAATTATCCATATCAAACAGCAAGATAGCAATCTCGGACTCGAATCACAACAGAGTTATCATAACTGACATGGCTGGCAAAATTGAGCACGTAATAGGCAACGGAAAGACAGGTTTTTCAGACGGTAATTTTGCAAGTGCCTCATTTTTTAGGCCACAGGGAGTGGCTTGGAGAGATGATCTAATCTTTGTTGCTGACACTGAAAACCACGCCATACGAAAGATAGACTTGACTGCAAGAAAAGTTATCACAGTTGCAGGGACTGGAACACAAGGTACTTGGATGTCAGGTGGAGGAAGAGGAAAAGAATCTGCGCTTTCATCACCGTGGGATGTAGCAGTAAAGGATGATTTGGTTTTCATTGCAATGGCCGGAAACCACCAGATATGGACATATGACATCAAGACAGACATGGTGCGTCCTTTTGCAGGAAGTGGTCATGAAAACATCATAGATGGGGACAGAACCCGTGCACAGCTTGCACAACCAAGTGGTCTTTCAATCTGGGATGACAAGTTATATTTTGCAGATAGTGAGACCTCCGCAATTCGCCAGATAGACCTTAGGTCAGGCCATGTCAGGACACTTGTAGGTCATGGACTTTTTGCCTTTGGACATAAAGATGGTCATCTTGACGAGGCCCTGTTTCAACACCCACTAGGATTGTGCGCAACATCTGACCGGGTTTTTGTGGCTGACACTTACAACTCTGCATTAAGAGTCATAGATTTAGAAAGTGATATGGTTTCAACACTGGTTGGAAAACAAGAAATGTCTGGAGTTTGCAGAATTGATGACCCTGGATGTGATTCACTTGGACTCTACGAACCTAGTGATGTAAAGTGGCATCAAGACAGATTGTACATTGCAGATACCAACAATCACTTGATACGAGTATATGATCTAAAGACAAATCTTCTCAAGACTCTAGAAATTAGCACAAGTTCAAAAATTTAATCAAAGAAATCTTTTTGCACTATATTTTGGCTTGTTGCAAAATCCATGACTTGCTGAAAATTCATGGCCCCCTTTCTATACTGTTCCCAGATGAACTCTAGATATTGCGTTCTCTCTATACGTTCTCCGCCTGAAGATGTAGGGGATATTTTTATCACATCGGTGCACAGTTTTTCAAGATGCGGGTAATCAAACCTGTCAAACAAGGCCTGAAGTCGTTCCACATTCACATCTTTCTGTTTTGCCTTGCCAAAAAGTCCCATACGGTTTGTTAAATATATAGTCATTTAAAAACTCTAGAACTGACTCCCATGCACAAAATATAACAAATTATGCGTTAGCCTTACAAAATCAGACATTTACGCAGATCGAGTAAGGATTTAAAGCTGTATAACGAATTACTATACTATGGAAAAAGCATACATTCTGATTGGCTGTGAGCTTGGCGCAGAAGGCGAGATTGTAGAAAAGATAAAGCACATGGACAAGGTCAAAGATGCGCGAGTTGTCTATGGTGATTACGACATAGTCGTGGAAGCAGAGGCCGGTACTGACACTCAACTTGACAATCTGATTACAAAGAAGATCAGAAAGATGGACAAGGTCAGATCAACTATGACCTTGGGTGTCGTAAGCTAGCTATAATTCCCAATACAACAATTCCTGCACCCAGTACAGCAATCGAACTCCCATATGTAATCCATTTTGGGTTAGAGTACATAAAAGAAGAAGTTGGTCCCACTACAGAATTTCCCTGCAAATAAAACAGTACTCCGAAGGCAAGTATGATTGCACCTACACCTAGGATTGGCATTCCAAATCGCATGTTGTTATCACTACATCCAGAGATAAAAGGTAAAATCAGTTGATAAAATGGGCAAAATCATTTGGATTTCTTTCTTTAATGTGTCTTCATAAAGCAAATCTCAGATTGGACGAGTGGGGACCTGACCTATTAGATCTTAGGCATAGTAGAAGCTGGTTTGACATCAGCATATTTGTCGGAGCGGCAGCTCTTTCCCTAATGATCTCCTTTGTGTTTGGTGCTGACATTGACAGAGCCATAAGACAAACTCCTATGATTGTAGACTTGATGTTCATTCCATCTTTCTTGATTGGCCTGCTCTATGGAGTCAAGATGGCAGAGCGAGTAATGTCACCGTCAGCTCCTCGAAGTCCATACCGAAGGGGACTGATCAAGATATTTCTGTTCATTTTTATGATGGGCTCAATATTTACATCTGTTTCATTTGCGCTTCACGGCGGAGCTCATCCTCCACAGACCTCCATCTTAAAAGAAGGAATCCTACCATGGTTAAATGAATTTGTTCAGGCAAATGGAGGACTGACATTTTTAATAGTGTCAAGCATTACGATGATGGCTGCAGCAACAAAACGCATTGTTGGAATGGATGGTTTTCTGAGTAGAATTTTCACATTTGTTGGTACATACATTTTCTTTACAATGATCTCCCTGAGTTTAACACATAGCGACCCAACACATTCCCAAGTTTACTTGTATGCATGTTACCAAGCGGGGATAGTTGGTGGAATATTTTATCAGATAAACAAGTTTACCACGCGCTCAAACATGTGGGAAGACTATGAGAATGGCTACTAGATCCTACGGTATTTCCAAGTAAGAAACAACATTCCAAAGGAGACTACCATTATCATTGGTGCGATTCCAGAAAATTCTGGAAGATATGTTGTTCCTGTGATGTGGGTGACTACATTGCCACTATCATTAAATTTTAAGATGACAGTAGTAAGATTTCCATTCTTTAGTACGATTGGCATAGCCTGCTTACCATCTTGAAGAGTGGTATAATTTCCTCCAATAAGGTTACTTGGTATCTCTATTTCGGCTATGTTTCCTGTGTGAGAGCTGTTGCCAAGAAATGTCAGTGTTTTAGAGTCTTTGTCAAATGTCACATTTTGCATGTCATAGTTTGATGTGGTATTTACTATGAAGGTATAATTTCCAGTGTTAATTGGCCAGGCCCATTTTATTCCTGGATGGTTTAGGTTCTTAAAACTAAGTTGCCCAGAGGCGGGGGTCAAGAATAGTGCTGACGATAATCCCAAAATTAGTACAAGGGTCAAAAGAAGAACGGTCTTCAATTTCTCAAGCCAGGAATTTTGCCACGCATCTCTCTGTCTTTTGATATGCTTGGATGTGCCGAGTCTGCCAATATGACTTCGTACCATAGATACACACCGTCCTGGTGAAGATAGTATGAACCAAGAAGACTCATGTTAGGAAATCTTTCAAGAACTCTACGTTCTGCAACGTGTTGCATGCTAAGTGCAGGTTTTATTCTCAGTACACCGAGATGTTTGGGTCTTCTTCCCGCAACAGGTCGCTTTTTGCGCATGTTACCTCTACCAACACGCATTCTTACTACTACAATGCCTTGTTTTGCCTTGTATCCAAGTTGTCTTGCTTTGTACAGTCTGCTTGGCCTTTCGATTCTTTCTAGGGCATGTTGTTTTCTCCATTCCACAGCCTTTGCTCTAAGCTCTGGAGAGTTTTCTTTCCACATGTTAAGCCAGACCTGTTCTTGACGACTGGTCATATACCCGACACTACCAAATTTCCCCTTAATATTCTGTTAGAACATATAGTCATGCCAAGTTTCAAAACCCTATTATGAAATCAGATTATTGCAGATTTTATGGAAAGGTTTGCAGTAATATCACTGATTACGGTTGGAGCAATGTTTCTTGGCGTGTTTGGCACAGCATATGCATCACCCCAGATCTCAATTGTCACAAGCAAACCAACTTATGAATATGGTGAAAGCCTTGCTTTTTCAATAACAGTTTCCAATGTTACTGGAGATACTGCAGTTCTAGAAATTATAGACCAGTCAAACCAATCATCGTCTCCAATTGATATGACAATTACAAAACCTGTATCAAATATCACCGCACCAGTCCCATTTTACAGAACAACTTTTCTTCCTGGCATGTATTTTATCAAAGTTCAATATTCTGGGGCAAACGCGACTGCAAGTTTTCAGATTATAGATACTGAAAATATTGTAATTCCCCCACAGTTCAAGGAGGTAGCAGATTCTTGGGCCCAGAACCAAACGTCCAACAAGTTATTTGGAGAAAATATTTCCTATCTTGTCAATTCAAGTGTCATCAAAATAAATGGTTACCAAGAGCAAAACACTACAATCATTCCGGTATGGCTCAAAAACGATGCGCTTTGGTGGTCAAATGGTTCCATTTCAGACAATGATTTTGGACATGTGATAGAGTATCTCTTGGAATCTGGCATAATGAAGGTCTAGTTTTATCTAGTTTTATCTACTCTTAACAATCTTACTTGGTTTTTTTCTTGCAGCGCTTGCAATTACAATTATTATAACAAGAACTATTGCCACAATTACAGCCCAATCTATTGGACTGAGGTTAATTGCTACATTTGGAAGATACGGTATATTGAAAACAGTATTCTGGATTGTGTTTGTCTGAGATGGTGTTTTTGAAATGCTTGGCTGTGTAGGCAAAGCGTTTGATGATGTGGTATTTTTTACAGGGGTATATTTTTCACTGCCACTAGTTGACGGTTGTACTTGGGACCCGGTTTGAGAGTTTGAAGGCGGTGATGATGATACAATTGGAGGACTTGAACCACTTGGCACTGCAACATAGGTTCCAATTATCTCGATTTGGCTATTGCCAGAAGTTAGTTGCAGAGATAGAGTTCTTGTCGTAGAAGTTGGAGTTTGTTCCTTAACATTTGCAAGTGTTCCATCTACTACTGTGATGAATGGGATGTCAGCATTGCCTTGTTTAGAATCCAGCAAATCGCGAGGTATTGTAAGCTCAAGGGATGCATTTGGGCTTGAGACCTGGACTGATACGGTAAGCTCGTCGTATGTAGGATTGGTTTCTATATCTTGTATATTTACGCCATTTGCATTGTAACTTACCTGAAATGTTTTCCCAGATACAACCGAGACTACTCCAGTATCTGCAAATGCTGGAAGTATAGAACATGCTACCAGAAACAATACAGGAACTGCAAGTACTAGGCGTATCAAGCCTAGATCACGCCACGAAGAATCATTATTATCTTTTCTGCTATAACATTTGCAGCTAAAGCCTGAGCTTCTCTTGTCTGAGCTCCTATGTGTGGTGTACATATTACGTTTGGAAGTGTGGTAAGCTTGTTTCCCACGGCAGGCTCTTTTTCAAATACGTCCAAGGCAGCCCCTGCGATTGTACCTTCCTTGAGAGCGTTGTACAGTGCCTCCTCGTCGATTATCTCCCCTCTTGATGTATTGATTAGATAGACGGTTTTTTTCATCTTTGAGAGTCGTTGTGCGTTTACAAGATGATGTGTCTCCGGTGTAAACGGGACATGAAATGAGACATAATCTGCACTTGACAATAGCGTATCAAGATCTGTCTTGATGAGTCCCACCTCTCTTGAAAATTCTTCGGATATAGGAATTACATCGTATCCTATGATATTCATGTTAAGTGACTTGGCGTGTCGTGCAAGTTTTTTTCCAATGTTTCCAAGCCCGACTATTCCGAGATATTTACCTGACAGTTCACTTCCCATCAGTTCTTTCTTTAGCCATTTGCCATTTCGTATCTCTCGGTCTGCTCTTGGTATCTCTCTTGCAAGTGATAGCATCAGTCCCAAGACGAGTTCTGCCACTGCATTCATTGCGCCTTCCACTGCGTTGATTACCCTGATGCCCTTTGTCTTTGCTGCATCTACATCTACGTTGTCAAGTCCCACTCCTACTCTTGCGATTATTTTACACTTGTCAGCTTTTTCAATCAAGTCCTTTGTTATCTTGGTTCTGCTTCGCACTATCACAATTTCATAGTTGCCAATCTTCTCCTTGATCTGTTCTGGAGTAATCTCTGGCTCATACGTAATTTTCAGACCGTTTTTTTGCAAAATTTCATTTAATATTTTATCAACCTGATCACAAATGAGAACTGTTTGATTCATACTCATGCAACAAGGCCGAGATTTACAGAATATAATCATTGTGTGGCGTTAGAATAAAAAAGGAAAGTGGGATTATTGGACTTATTGTCCTGACATACCGGTCATGTTTCCTGACATACCGGTCATGTTTCCTATTTCGCTAGCACGTTCGTTTGTACATTCACAGTGAACAAATGTCTGTTGTGGCATGCTTGTTCCAGGTACGCTTGAGGGCGGAGGTACAGCATCCGATGGATTTGGAGCTGGACTTGCCTGAGCTAATTGGATTGCAGCTGCGCCAGTGAATATTGCGGCATAGTCATGGTTGACTATGACATATGCACCTGGTTGATCATACACGACATCAGCGATTAGATCTTCCGAGCCACCAAGGAGCCATGACTGAGTGCCCATTGCTTGTACCATGTTGCCTTGTGTAACTCTGTCTATTTGTCCGCCCACAATGTGGAAGAACACTGGCATGTTACCTTGGTTCACTACGAAGTATCGTATGTGTTGGCCAACTGGTAAAATTATTGGAGCAGCTTCATTTTGACCACCTGCACCTTTCCATACCTTTGTTACAACTGGATCATAACCAAATGGCTTGCCGTTTATCACGGTCCAAGTTGTGTTATGTAAGAACATTGCAGTTTGGTCGTAAGAACCATCTGCAGTAAGGTATAGTTGGTTGAATTGCAAAGTAAACTCGTATGCTGCTGGTGAAATTAGTGTTTGGTTTAACACTACTTGACCGTTCTGTGTTGCAGTTCTGGTGATTAGGAGTTTGTTGTATCCATGGAGTGGATCAACAATAACCATTCCGTACATGCCGGAAAGGACATGTTGGTCCATACCAATTACACCTACACCTTCACAGTGATACTTGAAGGCACCAGGATAACTTGCAATGAATGCATACGTGTTTGAATGGCCTGGCATCACAGGACCAAAGTTCGGAACTGCTGAGATTTGTCCAGCGTGATTATCAAGGCTGTGACCTGTCATTTCAGTTGATGGTACTACTAGTGTAACCTCGATTACATCGCCTTGTGTTACTCTAATTGTTGGACCAGGAACTTGACCGTCAAAGGTCATTGCATGATACATCTTTCCACCAGGAATTGGCAGATCGATGCTTTGCGCGGTCAGGGTAATCTGATGGACGGTTCGACCATTTGCTTTTTCAATTGCAACTTGATCTAACGTAATTGCATCAGCACCGACCATATTGAATCCTATACCGCCGACGCTTTGTACATCCTTTGCAGTTACTGAATCAATTGTCTGTGGTGTGACTTTGTCAATTGTAGCTGGTGTTACGCTTTGTGCGTTACCAGATACTGTTGCTGTGTTTGAATATGTGCTACCGAACAGAATGCCGACCATTGCTACTACTGCAACAATGGACAGTATACTGTATCGCTTATTCATCACCTCGAATCTTTTTTATAACTATATTAATCTATTGGGTTTTCGCGCTAAAATAAGTAAAAGTTATGATGTTACTTGCGATATTTTTGCAATTTCTCAAATGCGAATGAATATTAGGAATTTTAATCACAAGATGCACGTGGAATATAGAATAGATAGGGATTCACTAGGTGAGGTAAAGATTCCCGCAGATGCATATTATGGCGCGTTTACATCAAGAGCAATCAACCAGTATCACGTGACTGGTCTTAGACCTCACATCAATTTGGTAATGGCTTTTGTCATGATCAAAAGATCAGCAGCTGTTGCCAACATGAAAATAAAAGCAATAGATGCAAAACGCGGCAATGCAATCATCAAGGCATGCGATAAAATACTGTCAGGAAAATTTCATGACCAGTTTCTCATAGAGCCAATCAATTCTGGTGCAGGTACTGCGTTTAACATGAATGCAAATGAAGTCATTGCAAATGTGGCACTTGAAATACTTGGAGAAAAGAAAGGAAATGACAAAGTCCTACATTCCAATGATCATGTTAACATGTCTCAGTCAAGCAATGATACGTTTCCAACGGCCATGCATGTTGCAATTCTTTTTAACATAAAACAAGTCATACCAGCACTTGACGAGTTAATAAAAACAATAACAAAAAAGGCAAAGGAATTTTCAAGTTATCAAAAAATAGGTAGAACGCACCTTATGGATGCTCTTCCCGTAACCCTTGGGGGAGAATTTGCTGCATATGCAACTGCGATTGCAAAAGCGCGTGATGCAATCTTTGTTGCACAAAAAGAATTAGAGCATGTTGCGCTGGGCGGAACTGCAGTTGGTACTGGTGCAAATGCACCAAAGGGGTACAGGACTATTGCAATATCAGAACTTGCAAAGATTTCAAAACTTTCACTCAAACCACAATCTGACATGCAATACGGCTTGCAAAGTAGGTTTGCAGTAGCATATACGTCATCAACTTTGAGAAATCTAGCCCTTGAGCTTGGAAGATTTTCAAATGATATCAGATTAATGGCATCAGGTCCCGTTGCAGGGCTGTCAGAGATTGGCATACCGGCAGTTCATGCAGGCTCGTCTATTATGCCCGGAAAGGTCAACCCATCACTTGCAGAATGTATGAACATGATATGCTTTAACATAATAGGTAACGATACAACCGTTGCGCTTGCCGCTCAATCAGGACAGTTTGAGCTTAATGTGATGCTTCCCGTAATGCTAAAAGCAATTTTGGAATCAACTGACATGCTCAAAAATTTTGTACCAATATTTTCACGCAATATGATTGCAGGGCTTAGTGCAAACAAACAGAAGCTTAGACATTATATTGAAAACAGTCCTGTCATAGTTACTCTGCTTGCGCCAAAGCTTGGATACTTGGTCTCTGCAGATCTTTACAAAGAGTCTCTCAAGACTGGAAAGACCATACGACAACTTGTAGTCTCAAAAGGACTGATGAGCGAAAAAGAAGTCGCTACGTTATTGGGATAGCATGGCAAAGATCTGGGTGGAAGCATATGGTTGTTCTGCAAGCTTTGCAGACTCGGAGATGATCAGCGGCCTTGTGGTAAATGGAGGACATACACTTGCAGAAAATTCATCAGACTCTGACCTTAATGTGATTGTGACATGTTCAGTCAAAGATGTAACTGCAGACAAGATGGTCCACAGAATAAAGCGATTAAAGAGCAAGCCGTTAGTTGTAGCAGGTTGTCTGCCAAAGGCAGAGACTATAACTGTAGAAAAATTCAGCCCAAAGGCAAGTCTTCTTGGACCAAACTCTATTGGAAAAACACTTGAGGTAATTGACTCTGCCCTAAAAGGCCAAAGAAGAATTGAGCTTGAAGATTCTGACATATCAAAGGTTGGACTTCCAAAGGTGCGCCTAAACCCAACTGTTGGCATAGTCGAGATAGCGAGCGGATGCATGAGTGAATGTACTTTTTGCCAGACAAAGTTATCAAAAGGAGACATTCGAAGCTTCAGGACAGGCGATATCGTAAGACAGGTAAGACAAGAGATCGGTGATGGATGCCGTGAAGTCTGGCTAACGTCAACTGATAACGGCTGTTATGGTTTTGACATTGGAACTGACCTTCCAAGTTTAGTCAGTGCAGTATCAGAAATAGAACACAACTTTATGATTCGTGTAGGCATGATGAACCCAATGTACATGCCAAGGATATGCGACGAGTTGAGCAGATCATTTGAAAACCCCAAAGTCTTCAAATTCCTCCATATGCCTGTTCAAAGTGGCAGCAACAGGGTGCTCAAGGACATGAAACGGGGCCATACTGCCGAAGTCTTTAGAAAAACAAATGAACTCTTTAGGAAAAAGTTTGAGAGATTTACAGTTGCTACTGATGTTATAGTCGGGTTTCCAACAGAGACTGAGGAAGATTTCAAGCAGACACTAGAACTCATACGAGAAACCCAGCCTGATACCATTAATCTCTCAAGATATAGTGCAAGATCTGGAACAAAGGCTGCTTCGATGGATCAGATTGATGTTTCCACTGTGATGCAAAGAAGTAAGGCGGTTTTTGATATGGCAAAGGAGATATCTTACAAAAGAAATCAAGAATGGATAGGATGGAAGGGCAAGGTACTGTTTGATGAGAGCTCAGATAGTATTGTAAAGGGTCGCAATTATGCATACAAACCAATCGTGGTAGACAGTAAGGTAACAATTGGCCAGATGGTCATTGTAGAGATAACAGATGCTACAAAACATGGATTATACGGTCACATTACGAGTTAAATTTTTTAGATTGAAGTTAGGATCAAAACTAAGCAACAAAGTTTTTTAACCATTTTCGTAAGCAAGAGAGAGTCATGGAGTTTCAGATGCAAGAACCAATTTTGGTTGTAGGATTGGGAGGAGCAGGTTGCAGACTTGCCACAAGCATAAAGGAAGAACTTGGATGTCAGTCTCTTCTCATAAGCCATGACCCAAAGGATCTAAACCGTGAATCTTCTAAGATTTTGATAAATACTAATCCAATTCTCAACCCTTCAGCATACCTCATCAGAGGCATGTCATTTGGCGCAAGAAGTTCAATTGCTGAGAAACTAGAATCCTATTCCACTATAATCATAATGGCCAACCTAGCAGGAAAATCTGGGGCTGCCTTGGCCCCAGTTGTATCTCAAATTGGCAAAGAGTTAGGCAAGAATGTGGTTTCCTTTGGAATCATGCCCTTCAAGTTTGAAAAAGACAGAATTTTCTTCTCTGGAGTTTCGCTAAAGAGACTAAAGGCAAATTCAGATTGCACTGTGATCATTGATAATGACGCTTTGCTTGATAGCAACCCCGATTTGACGCCTGATTCTTGCAATGCAATCACAAATGCTGCCTTGATGCATGTTATTTCCACTCTAAAGGATTCATCTTTGCCATCTAAGACAAATATTTTGTCGACAAGCAAAGACATACCAGACGTAGAAACATCACTGAGAGATTCAATCAAGATGCTTTACGAGGATGCACCGCCAGGCAGCATAAAGAGTGCTCTACTCTATGTAGTAGGAGGCAACAAAGTCCCAATAGGCGTTTTGAATTCAATGGTAAGCACTGTCAGCGGCATATTTAGCAATGACAGCACACGAGTCAGCTTGTCTGTCACAAACGGAGAAAATTCAAAGGTTGTTTTGCTGACCTCGATAGAAGGGGAGACACGTTTTGACAAGTATGATCCTCTTGGTATCATTCCAAAAGAAAATATGCTTGACTGGGACGAACTAGATTCTAGCATAAAGATAGACTTGGAATTAGAACAGATAGAATAGATTTATTCTTTTGATTTCTTTTCGGATTTAGTCTCTGAAGGTTTCTTTTCCTCAGACTTTGGTTTTTCTTCAACTTTTTTCTCTTCTTTCTTCTCTTTTGGCTTGTCGGTTTTCTTTTCTTCAGCCTTTGGACTCTTTTCTATTTTCTTTTCTTCGGTCTTTGGACTCTCCTCTACCTTCTTTTCCTCAGAAGTTGGTTTTTCTTCAACTTTTTTCTCTTCTTTCTTCTCTTTTGGCTTTTCCTCTACCTTTTTCTCTTCAGATTTCTTTTCTTCCTTCTTTGATTTCTCTTCCCCTACTTTCTTCTCCTCTTGATATTTTGAAACTATAATGTTGCCGTCGTCATCTTTTGATAGCTTGACTCTAATTTTTCGTGGAGGATGTCTAATGCCACGCTCCCATACCAAGTGACTAATCTCTTCCTCAATTTTCACATTTTCAGATTTCATGTGCTTTGTGGCAAATTCGCGTATCACGTTTATTGCTCGCTTTGCCCTCTGATTGTGTGGGGAAAGCAGTACCTTTCCTAAATTAATGGTATAAATTCTCTCTACTGATTCTGTCGACAACTAACCAACACCCACATCTGTTTTGCGCCACTGTCTTCTCTTGGGATTTGTCCTTACTCTTCGTTTTGTCTTTACTATTATCCAAGCTGGAACGGCAGAGTTCTGTTTTATCTTGCTCATCAACCTGATCTTCCTTGGAGTTGACTTGTGTGCACCCATGAAAGTTTGAAAATATTGACCTCTTTTTAAATGAATCTCATAAATATTAGAATAAACTGTTTGCAGACAATATTCCAACAATCTGTTTGAGCATCCTTGCAGACGCCCCCCATATCAGATGGTTTTGAAACTTGAATGTATGCATCTCCGCAATTGATTTGTGTGCTGGATCTTTGTCGTCATCCATAGTTTTTAGGAGCGAAATCATTGGAATTTTCAAGACAGATTCTATCTCAGAATAGGGCTTTAGCAACAGAATTTTTTCTTGGATTGTGATAAATGGAGATATGGTAAAGCCTGAATTTAGTGTCGTAACTGGTCTGAGCTGCCCTATTACCTGGTTTCTAGGTACTTCCACCCCTATCTCCTCCCTAGTCTCTCTTAGTGCGGTAGCCAACAGATCAGAATCGTCCTGTTCCCATGTGCCGCCAGGAAATGATATCTCGCCTGCATGATGGAGCATGGTTTTTGGCCGCTCTGTCATTATGATATATGGATCTTTGTCGCAAATTATTATAAGCACTGCAGCAAGTTTGGTTTTCTTGTAGTCGTTAACCTGAGCATTTATTGGACTTGATAATGCATTCTTTATTTTTTCCAACTCCAACATCATATCAACCGTAAAGTCTGTTATTTTCTTGTGATAAATAGTTGTACTAGAGTGCAAAGTACTCGGCTTCCGGATGGTGTACAACGATGGCAGCAGTAGACTGTTCTGGAACTATCTGGCCTAATTCCGTAAGTGTCATGCTAGATTTTTCCGGTTCCAATAGTTTCCAGACTAGATTGTGTTGTAATACGTCTGGACAGCTTGGATATCCCCAGCTATACCTCAGTCCTCGTTTGTCACCAATCTTAAGATCATCTCTTACTTTCTGGTTTATCCATGCTGCCATTGCTTCTGCTGTCTCAACAGCTAGTCCATGTAGATAATAGGCATCAGTGTACCTATCTTCTTTGTTCCATTTTTCAACCATGTCTGAGACTTTGGTTCCAACTGTTACTGCCTGAAAAGCTACAACATCGTCTTGTCCAAAATAATCAGCAAGACAGAGATGTTTAGACCATGACGAACGTGGAAACTCAAACACAAGTTTTTCACCGTCTGCTCGGTCAACAGTAAGAGTTCCATCTTTTCCATGACATCTAAAGTATCCATATACTGCTCTTGGTTCAAATAATTTTTCTGCAAGAACTTTTTTCTTCCACTCCTCAAGAAGCACTTCATGCTCTGCTTCTGATTCCTTGGCAGACTTGCCCCTTACTCCCCACGACAACACAAAGAGCGATTTTTTGTCCAAGAATTTCCATACTTCATTTAGGTCGACATCTTTTGGCTCAAGTCTTATCACTTTGTTGAGATGTGGTGCAACTGGTGCGGCAACTGGCTGGATCTTGCTGCGCTCGTTTACCTGTCCTTGTGGTTTTTCAACTACGGTTTCAGTCCATTTGCTAATTTTTTCTTGCCATTGCTGAACAAACTTTTGTTTTTCAGCCGATACTAGATTGTCCATTGTCTTGAGTCCATCAAACATGTTTTTGCAGTAAAACACTCCCGGTTCATATATTCCACCGTCTTTTGCAATACGATTAATGTAATTGGTGTTGATTGCTGCCCCTCCACATAGTACTGGAATTTGCATGTTATTTTTTCGCGCATGTTCTACAAAGAACTGCATCTGTTTTGATGTTGAGACCAAGAGTGCCGATAAACCCACGGCATCAGCATGTACCTCTTCAATTTTTTCAAGAAACTTTTGCATTGGAACCTGCTTACCTAGATCATATACCGTATAGCCATTGTTTTCAAAAATTGTCTTTACAAGATTCTTACCTATATCATGGACGTCACCGTAAACAGTTCCCAAGACAAGTTTTCCCTTGGTACTTCCCTCCTCCTTTAGGAGATACTTTTCAAGTTCTGCAACTGCCGCCTTCATGCATTCTGCAGATTTTAATACAAATGGCAGTATCAACTCCCCTGCCCCAAACTTGTCACCAACTTCCTTCATTGCTGGTAACAAGTCATCATTTAGCGTCTGTATTGCGGCTGCATGTGTTACCTCTTTTGGTGCATCAATGGTTAGCACCCCACCCTTTTCAGATAATGCATGCTTGGCTGAAATCTTTTCAGATATCGCACTTACAACGTCACTTTCTATTCCATCACGAATTCTGTTTACTATCCTAAAGTTGGAGCGCTTTCCGGCAGGCCATGAAGGGTCGATCTCAACTTTCTTTGTCGCAAGTTGAGTTGTTGCCTTGGTAGCCTCAAAATACGTAATAAATTCGGCAAGGGCATTTGCATGTTTGTTAAATATCAAGTCCTCTGCAAGCTTTCTTTCTTTTTCATCTATCTCAGGATATGGAATAACATCTTTTGGATTTATTATGACAGTATCTAGTCCATACTTTACTGCGTGGTAAAGAAATACCGCGTTTAGTATCTTTCTTGCCCTTGGAGCAAGTCCAAAGCTTATGTTGCTTAGTCCAAGTGTTGTAAATGAGTTTGGAAATTTTTTCTTGACAAGACTTATTCCTTCTAGTGTATTTTTTCCGGCATCAAGAAATTCTGTTTCCCCAGTAGCTAGCGTAAAGGTAAGAACATCAAAGATAAAGTGTTGCTCTTGCAGTCCGTATTTTTTTCCAGTCTCAACTAAAAGTTCGGCAGTTTCAAGTTTTTCCTGCGGGGTCTTTGCCATTCCCTTGGGTCCAATACACATGGCAATTGCAGGAACACCGTATTTTACCATCATAGGAGCTAGTGAATGAAATCTGCTGCCGTCACCTTCTAAATTAATTGAATTAATTATTGGCCTTCCAGGAATCTGTTCTAGCGCGGCTTCGATGACCTTGGGTTCAGTTGAGTCTATCACAAGTGGAGATTCAATTTCAAGGCTGAGCAGTTTTACAAGTTTTCTCATAAACTCTAGCTCATCTGCACGCTCTGTTGTGGCAACACACACATCAAGACAGTGCGCCCCATCATCTACCTGGTCTCTGGCAATTTTTACCAGTTCTTCAAAATTATCATTTAGTACGCATTCCTTGGCTTTTTTTGATCCTTGTGCGTTTAGTCTTTCCCCAATAATCATCGGGGCTGGATCTTGCCTTAGATCTACTGCCTTTAATGCAGAGCTTACTCTGGGGTCTTTCAACATGGTAACTTTCAATTTCTTTTTCTAAATACCTAGCGCTTATTTTCTGATTGGCATTTCATCAATTATTTTTCTTAAAAGCGCTATATGGTCTGCATTTGTACCGCAACAACCGCCTATGATTCTAACGTTGCCGTATTGAGAGAGAAAGTCTTTCATCACCTTTGCCATCTCCTCTGGTCCCATCTTGTAGACAGCTTGCCCTCCCTGATTCTCAGGCATCCCCGCATTTGGTACAACAAGAAGCGGGAGATCGTTTTGCTCATTTAACCATTGCACACTTGGAGCCATCTCAACTGGACCGGTAGAGCAGTTAAGACCAAATGCGTCAACTCCCATGTCTGATATGGTAGTATATGCTGCTTGGACATTTGTCCCAAGCAACATCTTGCCATATTTGTCTAGGGTTACATTTGCAATGATTGGAACTTTTTTCCCTGTCTTTTTCATTGCAATGTGGCATGCCTCTATTGCCAACTTTACTTCCAAGATGTCTTGACTTGTCTCAATTAGCAACGCATCAACTCCACCTAGAATCAATCCCTCCACTTGAATCTCAAACGCTTCCCTAATTTTTTCAAGCGGGATCTGTCCAAGTGACGGATCGTTTGAACTTGGTAAAAATCCAGTTGGCCCCATAGAACCAACCACATATCTTGGCTTATCTGTAAATTCTTGTGTTACTTCAACTGCAAGCTCTACAATTTTTTTGTTAAACTCTAATGTTTTATCTCCATACCCATATTCCTCAAGCTTGAGTTTATTTGATCCAAAAGTATTGGTCTCTATACAATCTGCACCGGCCTTGAGATAATTTCTATGAATCTCTTTTATCCACTGAGGCTTTGTAAAAGAAAGTCCATCGTTGAACCCATCCTTGCCGTCTGGAAAGTCTTCGGATTTTGGATTTAATTTTTGAATCTCTGTTCCCATGGCTCCATCAAAGAGCACTACCTTATGCTTCATCAATTCAACAAGAGGAGTTTTTGTGGTCAACAGTAAATGATGCTGGTTTTCAATGTATTAATTTTCTTTTGTTTTGTTATCTGTTAATTGCCTTCAAAGGTTATAATCAAGTAGTCGTGACAGTCTTTTATGACAGTAATTTACGAGTTAAATCCGCCAAAGGTAATTCAGGATAGAGTACTGTCTCATGACGAGCTACAGGAGTCTGTAGAAAAATTCAAAGCAAAGTCAGCCAAGATAGGAAAGGTCTGCGATGGCATACATGTGACAGATTCTGTGCTTGGCATTCCAAGAATATCCCCGATAACAGCAGGATTTTTCATTAAAAATTCCAATGACAAGATAAAGATCTCTGCAAGCGTCAGAGTAAGAGACAGAAACCACACGTCCATCACCCAGACCGTCTGCGATGCAATACTTCTGAACTTGAATGGTATATTGATAGTCAAAGGTGATCCGCCACCCACCGGACCCAAGGACTCTAGGCTTGTACCAAGCGAAGTGGTAAAGCAGTTCAACGCTCAGGGTTTTGGAGAAAGAATTGACTTTTATCTTTCCATTTCAAGTAATCCCAACTTTGAAAAGATTCACAAGAAAATAGAGGCCCAGCCAAAGGGATTTGTCACTCAGGTTATCAGCTCAATTGACCAGGTAACGAAAATAGTGGACCATCTAAAGCCACAAGGATTTGACACAATACCGTGTATTCTCTTGGCATCAGATCTTAATCAAAAATCTGCAAGTATGCTCAACCTTGACTGGTCAGGCTATAGCAAGGACATGATAGGATTTGTAAAAGAGGTCCACAAGATTGCAGGCAATGTTCTTTTGAGTTCTCCAAATGATTTCAATGGAGCGTTTGAAGTGTTAAAGAATCTCAATTGATTTCTTGTAAGTCGATTATGTCGATGGTCCCCATCGCGACATAACAATTTTTTCAAGTCGTCTGAATACAAATCCATCCACCATGATTCCGATTATCATTATCACAATCAAGATAGCTATGACTTGTGAGATGTCATTACCTTTGGTACCAATGTTCATCAAGGAACCTAATCCCAACACAGCGAAGATAACCTCTGCAGATATGACTCCACGCCAAGCATATGCCCATCCCTGTTTGAAACCTGAAATTAAATGTGGAAAGGATGCAGGTAGTATTACATTTGTAATGAGTTGTATTCCGTTGGCACCCATGTTTTTCCCAGCAGCTATGAATGAGTGTGGAACATTCTTTATTCCAGAATGAGTGTTAATAGATACAGCAAATAAGGCACTTATTACTGTGACAAATATTACCCCTCCATCGGTTTTGCCAAACCACAGAAAAGCCAAAGGCACCCACGCAACAGATGGTATAGATTGAAGACCGAGAAGAAATGAACCCAAAGTTTGGTTTGCAGGTTCAAACCTTGCAATAAATATGCCAAGCATCATACCTCCACCTATAGCAATTGCAAGTCCTACAGTTAGTCGCCATAGACTTGTTGCTATGCCATACAATAAAGTTCCGTTAGATATTCCTTCAACCAGCGCGTTTCCTACCCCAAGCGGAGAAGGCACCACGTGTGCAGATACTATGTGTAGAGAAAAGACTAGTTGCCATACTGCAACTATTCCAACATAGAAAATTATTTTATTTGCAAGTATCTTTCTTTTCAATTTTGATCACCGACTTTCTTTTGTTCTATGACTTCACTTTTGAGTTCTTGAATTATATCATGTTGATATTTTAAGAGATTTTCATCTTCCGATAACCTTGGTCTTTTATAATCAATTACAATTTCTTTTTTAATTTTTGATGGTCTATGTTTGAAGATAGCAACGCGATTACCCAATATTACAGATTCTGCTATGTTATGAGTTACAAAAACAATAGTTTTTTTGGTTCTCTCCCAAATTAATTGTAATTCAACCAATAACAAGTCTCTTGTTTGCGAATCCAGTGCAGCAAAGGGTTCGTCCATGAGCAATATTTCTGGATCTAGCGCTAATGCTCTAGCAATTGCAACTCTTTGTTTCATTCCAGTTGACAATTGATAAATGTATGATTGTGAAAATTTTGTAAGTTGCATCATGTCCAGATATCTTTCAGATATCAATCTGCGTTCATTCTTTGGTATGCCTGCTATCTTTAGACCAAACTCTACGTTATCAATTACTTTGAGCCATGGAAAGAGTGCACCTTCCTGAAATACCATGATTCTGTCAGGTCCAGGAGTAGAGATTGGTTTTCCATTGAGTAAGATATTTCCCGAGTCTGGTTTTTCAAGACCTGCAACAATATTTAGAAACGTGGACTTGCCACATCCGGACGGGCCCACGATGCAGACAAAGTCTCCTTCTTGTACATCCAGATTTATTCCATCCAGTGCAAGTACAGCAGTTCCGTTGTGATCAAAGTGTTTTACAATATCTTTTGCCTGAAGTTTTGTCATTTGCTAAACCTCTTTCCCAATCTTTGTGATAGTAAATACCGCAAAGACGCCCGCAAAGGGAATAATTTTCATATAACGCTGTTATATTATAGCGGTTAAATAGTGTTCGAATTTTAGCTTGGACTAATTTGGCATATCTCATGAATTGGAAAATAATTTTGTGATTTTTTTCTGCGTGAAATAACATACAACAAAGATCATAAAAGATAAATGCTAAAATCTGATCACAGAAAACCTCAATGAAAGGAAAAGCGGTTTTAGCTTTCTCTGGCGGACTTGATACGTCTGTCGTCATAAAGTATCTACAAGAAAAACACAACTTGGATGTTGTTACAATTACTGTTGATGTTGGACAGGGAGACGATCTCAAAAAAATTGCAGCCAAGGCAAAAAAACTTGGAGTAGTAAGGCATTACAACGTTGATGCAAGAAGCGAATTTGTTAATGACTTTATCATGCCTGCAATCAAGGCAAATGCACTATACCAAAAGAAATATTGTCTTGCAACAGCACTTGCACGACCACTTATTGCACAAAAAGTTGTAGAGATTGCAAAAAAAGAAAATGCAAAAGCATTGGCTCATGGATGCACCGGAAAAGGAAATGATCAGGTGCGATTTGATGTTACAATGCGATCAGGCTCTACACTTCCAATCATAGCGCCCATCCGAGATCTTAATCTTACTCGTGATGTTGAATTAAAATTTGCAAAAAAACATGGAATAGAGATTGATACTGCAGCAAAAAGGTTCAGCATAGACCAAAACCTATGGGGCAGAGCAATTGAGGGTGGAGATCTCGAAGATGCCTATGCAGAGCCACCAGAAGATGCGTTCATCTGGGTCAAGACCAAAAATCTTCCAGACAAGCCGCAGTATATAGAAATAAAGTTCAGCCAAGGAGTTCCAGTTGCAGTAGATGGCAAGAGCCTAAAGCCAATTGAACTAATTGAATATATCAACAAAAAGGCTGGTGCATCAGGCATAGGAATTGTCGACCACATAGAAGACAGGGTTGTTGGAATAAAATCTCGTGAAGTGTATGAGACGCCAGCGGCTCTTTGTCTAATTGAAGCACATACCGATCTAGAAAAAATGGTTCTGACAAAACACGAATTGAAATTCAAGGCAATGGTTGATTCAGAATGGTCATGGTTGGTATATTCCGGGCTCTGGCAAGACCCTCTGAAAACAGATTTAGATATGTTTATCAATACGTCCCAAAAAAGGGTTAGCGGAACTGTAAAGCTGAAAATGTTCAAAGGAAGTCTTAGAGTTGTTGGGAGAAAATCAGATTATTCATTGTATAGTCATGACTTGGCAACATATGGTTCGGGTTCCACTTTTGACCAGACCCTTGCAAAAGGATTTGTAGAATTGTGGGGACTCCAATCAACAGAAGCTAATAAATTACTAAAAAAGAGGTGAATGATCAAAGAATGAATTGCCCAGAATGTGATGCAAATTTGAAAATTCCAGACGATGCAAGTGTTGGAGAAATAATATCTTGTCCTGATTGTGGGGCAGATTTTGAGATTGCTTCCAAGAACGGCGCCGCGTGCGAACTAAAGCATGCTGAGAAAGTAGGCGAAGATTGGGGAGAGTAAATGCCCCAAGTCCGCATCTTATTTGATAGAGTAAGACTAGAGGAGAAGATGCTCGAAGAAAAAGCAATCGAGCTTGGACACGACACAAAGATGATTGATGCAAAGATAACCAATCTAAGTACTGAAAGTAAGAAAAGTGATTTTGATTTTGGCGATGTTGTACTGGAAAGATGTGTTAGCTATTTTCGCGGATTGCACTTTACAGCATGCCTAGAGTTTTTGGATGTTCCAGTTTTCAACAAGTTTGAGGTTGCCAACAACTGTGGAAACAAGATGTTGACATCACTATTGTTAAAAAAACACGGCGTTCCCACGCCAAGGACATATTTTTCGTTCTCTCCCGAGTCGGCAGTTGAGACACTTGACAAGCAAGGATATCCACTTGTCATAAAACCAATCATAGGAAGTTGGGGTAGGGGAGTAATATTGTTAAAGGACAGGGAGACAGCAGACGCAATCATAGAGGTAAGAGAGCTGACCGATGGTCCACTAGACAGAATATTCTACCTGCAGGAGGCCATAAAGAGACCCCCAAGAGACATACGTGCAATCGCAGTCGGAGACCAAGTCGTGGCAGCAATGTATAGGACTTCACCATCTGGAGGATTTAAGACAAATATTGCACTTGGTGCAGAGCCTGTTCCCTGCGAGATAACAAAGGAGCTTGAGGATATCTGCATGAAAGCATCAAAAGCTGTAGGTGGAGGAATTCTTGGAATTGATGTTATGGAAGATGAAAAAAGAGGATTTGTAGTTCACGAAGTCAACAGCACTGTAGAGTTTAAGGGCCTTGCAAAGGTTGCCAAACGTAACATCCCAAAAGAAATGATACAGTATGCAGTTAGCTCAGCTGTTAGATAAAATGGAATTTAGAAAATTTTAGAGTTTAAATTATACCATGTTATGCTAGGAGATCACTTATGAAAATAGGAGTAATAGGGGCATCAGGATATGTCGGAGGAGAGATTCTCAGACTTCTTGTCAGCCATCCCAAAGTTGAGATCACTACAGTCACTTCACGACAGTATGTCGGAGAATACATTTCCAGGATCCAGCCAAGCCTAAAGGGATTTACAGATCTAACTTTTTCAGAACTAAATTATGACAAGTTATCAGACAAGTGTGACTTGGTTTTTACTTCAGTGCCACATGGTACCGCAGTTGAGATTGTAAAAGAATTGTACGACAGAGGAATGAAAGTAATTGATCTGAGTGCCGATTACAGATTACACAATGCCGCAGACTATGACAAGTGGTATGGCTGGAAGCATACACATCCAGACTATCTACCAAAATCAGTATTTGGAGTACCAGAGATTCACAGAGAAGAGATCAAAAAGGCACAGCTTGTTTCATGCCCTGGATGCATGGCAGTTACATCAATTCTTGCATTATACCCACTGATAAAGAAAGGAATCATAGACACAGAGCACATCATAGTTGATTCTAAGATAGGTTCTTCGGGTGCAGGTGCAGGCACAGAAGCTGGAACTCATCACGCAATGAGATCAGGTGTAATCAGACCATACAAGCCAGCAAAGCACAGACATACAGGAGAGATTGAGCAGGAGCTAAGCCAAGCAGCTGGAAAAAAGATCAAAATATCAATGAGTCCCCATGCAGTAGATATCGTAAGGGGAATTTTGTGCACAAATCACACTTTTCTTACACAACCAGTAACTGAGATGGACCTGTGGAAGATATATCGCGAACAATACCAAAATGAAAAATTCATCAGGCTAATTCGTGACAAGAAAGGATTCTACAAATTCCCAGATCCAAAGTTTGTCGTAGGCTCTAACTTTTGTGATGTAGGGTTTGACATTGATGAGGACAACAACAGGCTAGTGGTATTATCAGCATCAGACAATCTAATGAAGGGTGCAGCAGGCTCCGCCATACAAAACATGAACGTAATGTCAGGATTCAACGAGATGGATGGCCTTGCATATTCTCCGCTAACTCCTGTGTGAAAAGATGATCACTATCAAGATAGGAGGAAGTGTGGTAGATGGTCTCCATCCTTCTACGATATCAGACCTGAAAAAAATTTTAGAACACGAAAAAGTGATAATTGTCCACGGTGGAGGAAAAGAGGTAACCAGAATTTCAGAGGCATTGGGCAAAGAACAAAAATTCATAGTTTCTCCTGGAGGCATCAAGAGCAGATACACTGACAAGGAGACTGCAGAAATTTTCACCATGGTAATGTCAGGTAAGATAAACAAGATGATAGTATCAATGCTGCAGAAAAATGGAATCAACGCAGTGGGACTTTCGGGTATAGATGGAAAAATAATTCAGGCGGAGAGAAAAAAGAAACTCATAGTAATGAATGAAAAAGGAAGAAAGATGGTAATTGACGGCGGATATACTGGAAAGATACGCGAGGTCAACACTGGCCTTATCCAAGTAATTTTAGACCAAGGATATGTCCCTGTCATATCCCCTATTGCCACAAGCGAAGAGTTTGATTTTCTAAACGTTGACGGCGACAGGGCAGCTGCATATGTTGCAGGCAAGATGAAATCAGACAAGATTTTGTTTCTCACTAATGTAGATGGTCTTTTGATGGATGACAAGCTTGTCACAAAGCTCTCACTGGAAGAGGCCAAGGCAATACTTCCAAAAATTGGGTTTGGGATGGAAAAAAAGATACTGGCAGCCACAGAGGCAATTGAGATGGGAGTAAAGCAAGCACTGGTTGCAAACGGACAGAGGGAAAATCCGATATCAAAGGCTATAGATAACGACAACTGTACGGTGATCTCAAAATGACAGAAGACCAATTCATGGGAAATATCTACCAGAGATTTCCTGTCACAATAGAGCGTGGCCTTGGAGCTCGAGTCTGGGACACCAGTGGAAAAGAATACATCGATTGCATGGGAGGATACGGAGTTGCCCTTGTTGGCCATTGTAACCCGCGCGTAGTAAAGGCACTAAAGGCCCAACTTGACAAAATAATTACTGTCCACAGTTCACTTTACAATAAAACAAGAGAAGAGTTTCTTGAAAAGTTGATCAAAATTGCTCCTCCTAGTCTTGGTCAAGTATACCTCAACAACAGTGGAACAGAGGCAGTAGAAGCTGCAATAAAATTTGCCCGCAAGTTCACAGGCAAAAAAGGAATGATTGCCATGAATGGTTCATACCACGGAAAATCTTATGGTTCGCTCTCAGTTACATTTAATCAAAAATATCGCAAAGCATTTGAGCCTCTCCTCAGCGACGTATCATTTACTCCATTTGGCGATATCCAGGCACTAAAAGATGCAATAAATCCCGACACGGCACTTGTCATATTAGAACCAATCCAGGGAGAGAGTGGCATCCACGTGGCCCCCGACGGTTTTCTCCAAGAGGTAAGAAAGATATGCAATGAGAAGGGCATAGTTTTGATATTTGACGAGATCCAATCAGGTCTTGGTAGAACCGGTAAGATGTGGGCAAGTCAACACTGGGATACTGCCCCAGACATGATGTGTCTTGCAAAGGGAATTGCAGGTGGTGTACCCATGGGAGCAACCCTTGTCAGGCCAGACATCCTTGCATGCATAGCAAAGGGAGAACAGTCATCAACCTTTGGAGGTAATCCCCTTTCATGTGCAGCAGGAATTGCAGCAATCCAAGCCCTAACTGAAGACAAACTTGTTGAAAATGCTGCAGCAATGGGCAAACTTTTCCGAGAAGGATTTGAAAGATTAAAAGAAAAACACAGGATAATTCGCGAGATTCGTGGCAAAGGATTGATGATAGGAGTAGAGATGAAGTTTGAAGTAAAAGACATCCTGTTTGATGGCATTGCAAATAATTTGTTACTTCTTTATTCCGGAAAGAACATACTAAGATTGCTGCCACCTCTTGTGATTTCAGAATCTGACATAAACAAAGCTTTAGAAACTCTCGACATGATATTAACAAAGGAGGAACAGAGAAGAAATGTCTAGAGATACTACAGACGAAACAATAATTGAGATGCTAAAGAAAGATTCTAGACAATCTTTTGTAGAGATTGGGCAAAAAATTGGACTGTCCGAGTCTGCAGTCAGAAGAAGAGTAAAAAATCTAACTGATGGCGGCACAATAAAAAAATTCACCATCGAAACAGGCGACAACAATTCAACTAGTGCAATAATTCTGATATCTGTGGATTCTTCTACTGACACCTCAAAGGTTTCTGCCAGGCTTTCAAAACTGCAAGGCGTCCACACAGTCTACGAGATAACGGGACAGTATGACATTGCAACTGTAATCAGAGCACCAAACATCACAGAGATTAACGCATGCATAGATGCACTGCGTAAGGTACCAGGCGTTTTTGATACAAATACCGTCATAATACTAAGAACTGTATCATAAAACGAAGTTCGGCGCCACATTACAACCATTAGCGAAAACCGTCACAAAAGTATCAAAATTGGCCGAAACCTGTACGAATATATTTATATTTGTAAAATTTTTATGCTAAACTAGCAATGGACGAGCCGAATTATTACGCATACAAGTATAACGAGATGGGACCCAAGCCAAAGAAGATACGCATCCTAGACAGTACCCTAAGGGAGGGAGAGCAACATCCGGGTGTTACTTTTTCCAACAAGCAAAGAATTCAGATTGCATGGATGCTAGATTATTTTGGTGTTGACCAGATTGAAATTTCACCTGTCGTATCACCAGATCACAAGGAAGCTACCAAGACAATAATCAAACAAGGACTCAAGGCAGACATTGTTGCCCACGTGCGAGCATTAAAGGAAGATGTAGACATTGCGTTAGATTGCAACGCTACATGGATGGCAACATATCTTGGAATCTCCGAGATCCACATGAGGGACAAATTAAGAATAACACGGGAGGAAGCACTCAGAAGAGCAGTAGAGACAGTAGAGTATGCAAAATCCCATGGGCTCAAGATGCGATTTACAGTAGAGGACGGAAGTAGAGCAGACCCAGAATTTCTCATCAAGATTTGCAAGGAGATAGCAGATGCAGGAGCTGACAGAATCAGCATACCTGATACGGTTGGAATAATGAGGCCAATTGGCATGTATAATTTAGTAAAGACAGTTCGCGATAGCGTCAAGACTCCGCTTGATGTTCACTGTCACAATGACATTGGTCTTGCACTAGCTAATGCACTTGCAGGATGTGACGCAGGAGCTGACCAGATTCACACAACTATAGACGGCATTGGAGAAAGGACAGGAATACCCGCACTAGCAGAGACAGCAGTGGCACTGACATATCTTTACGAATCTCCAAACAATTTCAGACTAGACATGTTGATGGATCTTTCAAGATTAATTGAACAATATACAGGAATTGAGCCATATGATTCAAAGCCAATTGTTGGTGCAACAGCATACAAACACAAGGCAGGAACACACTTGGCAGCAATTCTTCGAAATCCAGCAGCCTACGAGCCAATAGAGCCAAAGGTTGTCGGCAACAGAAGAAAAATTGTTTTTGGCGAGCTTGCAGGCAAGAATGGTGCAGCATACCTCATGTCCCTCCTAGGTCTTGACCAAAACGAGGAACATGCAAAGAGGGTAGCGGCTGGTCTCAAGAACCTAAGGATGGGCGACCTGCTTGAAATACCTCTTGATGACAGGCTTGAAAGAAAGATAATTAATGACACCCAAGTGAAGGTAAAGACAGGTAAATAATATGAAATGTGTAGAATGTGATGCCGATATCAACCCACCAAAAGATTCCATGGAAGGCGAAATTGTGACTTGTCCAGACTGCGGTGCAAGTTTTGAGCTAGTAAAAGGATCCTCAGGCTTTGAGTTAAAACCAGCACAAACTGTTGGTGAGGACTGGGGCCAGTGAGCTCCGGCCTATCGATACTCTACGATACCATCAGGTGGGAAGAAAAGGCGCTGTTTGATGCCGCAAAGAAAAAGGGCATCGACGCAAAGATGGTTGATTGCAAGAGTTTATTCATTAATTTAGACAACAGCAAGGAAGAATACGATACTGCCATACAACGATGTGTCAGCTATTATCGCAGCTTGCACTCCACTGCCGCACTTGAAGGAAAGGGAGTCAATGTAATCAACAGTTTGAACACCAGCATATTTGCAGGAAACAAACTTTTCACCCACATGTTGCTAGTAAAAGCCGGAGTACCCACACCATTTAGCGCAGTAGCGTTCTCCCAGGATGCTGCACTCAAACTTTTGGAAGATAAAGGCTACCCAATGGTACTCAAGCCTACAGTAGGAAGTTGGGGCAGGATGATAGCGTTGCTAAAGGACCGCGATTCTGCAGAGGGAATAATGGAGACGCGTGAAAACATGTATCCAATTTACCAAGTATACTACTTGGAGGAATTTGTCAACAGACCTCCTCGCGATATCAGAGCAATAATGATAGGCGATGAAGTGGTTGCTGCCATATACCGCTATTCTGTCGATGGGCAGTGGAAGACAAACATGGCACTAGGTGGCAAGGCCGAACCATTGAAGGTGACAAAAGAGATGGAAGAGATTTGCATAAAGGCAAAAAACGCCGTACAGGGCCAGATAGTTGGCATAGATCTCATGGAAAGCAAGGAAAATGGTCTTGTGGTTCACGAGGTAAACAACACAACGGAATACAAAAATACCGTAAGGGTTACTGGCGTAGATATACCAGCCTTGATGATAGATTACGCCATACAATCGAGAAAATAAGAATTGGACTCTTCAATTACCGTTACACCAAGATATTCAGTAAAGATGTTAGAGAAGGCTCTAAGGCTTTACACGCCATCACTTTCTGAAAAACCACTAGCAGATTTTCTTGCTGACAAGTGTGATGACTTGGGCTTTGAAAACATCCATATCGACGAGGTAGGCAACCTTATTGCAACAAAGGGATCTGGCTCTCCAAAGATATTGCTTTGTGGTCACATGGATACGGTACCTGGAAAAATAAAGGTCAGAAATGAAAATGGTCACATCTATGGCAGAGGAGCTTCTGATGCAAAGGCTCCATTGATGGCAATGCTTTTTGCAGCGGCCTCGATTCAAAACGACAGCGGAACAGTGGTCTTTGCTGCAGTGGTAGATGAGGAAGGAAATGCAACTGGAATCAAGAGCCTAGTCAAACAAAAGATGGATATTGACTATGCAATCTTTGGTGAACCCAGTAGCATAAGAAACATCACCATTGCATACAAGGGAAGAATTGCCATAAACTTGAAGATAAATGTTGGAGACAGTGCACATGCCAGTGCTCCATGGCTTGCAAAAAATGCAATCGATGAATCATACGTATTTACCACTGCAATCAAAAAGTCCCTGGAAGAAAACCAGGAAAATAAACCAAAGAGTCTGATACTAACAGCAGTTCTTACCGAGATAAAAGGCGGCACAAGCCACAACGTAACTGCAGTAGAGTGTGATGCAATAATGGATATTCGAATTCCAGTAGATATGAATTGTAAAATGGTCGGAGAAAAAATTGCAACAACTGTACAAGAGATAGCCAAGAGACAGGGAGTAAATGCATTTTATTCCATACTGGATGAGACAGAGCCATTTGAGGCTCCACATACATCTCCACTGGTCAGAGCTTTGACCCTGGGAGTCCTCGATGTGGAAAAGACAAGACCGCAGCTTATCAGAAAAACAGGAACTGGCGACATGAATATCATTGGAAATGCATTGAGCATTCCTGTTGTGACATATGGTCCAGGAGATCCACATGCATCGCATACAATTGACGAACGCGTCTCAGAAGACGAATATTTGCGAAGCATTGAGGTATTCAAGAGAATGCTGCATCACCTCAAAAGATTGCATGAAGACCACCAAAAGAAATCCTAGACAGAGAACAAAACGAACATCAAAATATACATCAAGACGACCCGCGTTATGTTATGGTTTATTGGACTTGGACTTGCAGGTATTGACGGGGTCAGCCCAAACACATTAAAGATTTTAAAAAAAGCTAGTGTGATTTTTTTTGAAAACTTTACAAGCCCCATGCCAAAAAGCGAGCAGGCAAAGATAGGAAAACTTGCCGGTCGTAAATTCAAGATTGCGCCAAGGTGGCTTGTAGAGGATGGCAAAACAATTCTTGCAGAGGCCAAAAAAAAGACAGTTGTCTTGCTTGCATATGGAGACCCATACATTGCAACCACCCATATCGAGCTTCGAACAAGAGCAGAACTTGAAAAAATCAAGACAGGTACCATTCATGCCGCATCTGCAATTGCCTCCCTTGTAGGCGAGTGCGGGCTGCAGTACTACAAGATAGGGCGTCCCGTAACAATAATGAGGGAACAGAAATCTTGGAGTACCGTATACTATACAATTTACGAAAACATGGTAAAAGGCTCACATAGTATACTAATACTAGAGTACGACAGCAGCACAAATTTCTTTTTAGACCCAAAGGACGGTATCTCAAGTCTTTTATTTTCAGAAAATGAACAGAGGCGAAATGTCATAGACAAATCAACGTTTGGCATAGTAGCTTCAAGAATTGGTGCAAAAAACCAAAGCATAACAGCTGGAAAACTTTCAAGTCTTGCCAATATAGATTTTGGAAAACCACCACATACGATAATCATACCAGGAAGAATGCACTTTACAGAACTAGATGCACTCAAAGTATTTGCAAAGTGTCTTGACGAGCCTTTTGACAATTCAAAAATTCAAAAAATATCAGACCAGATGCTTGTCAAGTATGTGCCAAAGGCAAGAAAGGCATTGGACGAAGTCATCAAGATCTTCAAAGATGACAAAGACTTGCAGCCAGTAATAGACAATGCACAGCGGTATATCGATGATGCTGAAAAATTTCAAAGCGAAGGCAAAGAAGAGCTTGCAATACTAAGTATCGGGTATGCAGAAGGCCTGATTGATGCCTTGCGCCTATCCAGGGGCATAGACCCTTGGACATAGATTAATCAAGCGGTAAAGCTGCAGCTCTTGTGATATAGTTTGGATGCCCTTGACAAGGAAATAATTTCGGCATGCTATGTTGCCTCGCTTTCAGGCGAAGATCCAGCAGAGATTATCAGAAAAAAACTATCGGTTGGACATGATTACATTACAGACAGACTAGGTTCTCTTGTAAAAAACGGATTTATTGAAAAAGACAAAAAAACACTTACTGAGATTGGGAGGGGTTCCATCAGGGTAGTGTTGGCAGGAGGAGTCTTTGATATTATACATCCAGGGCACATACACACATTGCGAGGCGCAAAAGCCCTAGGCAATGTACTGGTGGTAGTGGTTGCGACAGATATCACTGCACAAAAAATGAAAAAACGCATACCTCTTCACAACATGGAGTTGCGCAGGGACCTTGTAAGTTCACTCTCAATAGTAGACCATGCAGTTGTGGGCCATGAGGGAGACATATTCGAGACAGTATCGCGGGTAAAGCCAGACATAGTATCACTTGGCTATGACCAGATACATCAGGAAAAGTTCATCGTAGACGGTTGCAAGAAGATAGGAGTCGAGGTGTCGATTGCAAGGCTACAGTCGCCAATACCTGACATCAAGAGCTCAAAGATAGAAAGCGATTACGGAAAATCCATCTACGGCCTCTAAATGATATCATCATTGCACAGGTTTTGGTTTTACATTTACCCGAATTGTTACCTGCGAGCCTGTCGATAGTTTTGCCAATTTTTTGATGCTCTCTTTTGAGATGAGCTCTATTATGGAGTCATCATGGTGTGTCCGCTCTAACAAAATTAGTGCAGCATCTACATTATTCACTCTGGCAGGATAACATTTTACCCACCCATAGGTTCGCTTGCCATCTGAAAACCCATTTACCATTATTGCAGGATGTGCGTCAAGTGATCGTTTTGCTTCTATGAACTCCTTGTCTTTGAGCTTTACATTGAGTGTTCCAGGAAACGGAATGTATCCAAGCTTTGACTTGAATTGTTTGGTATAGCCTTTCATGGACATGTAATATGCCCCCTCTCCCATACCTGAAATTATTGTCCCTTTGAATTCCAGATATGATGACGAGGTCTCAAGACTTGATTTTAAGACTGAGAAAATTTTTAACATCTCTGCATGTCCTTTTGTTGTAATTCTTACAGATACCCTCGGTCCTGCTCTTAGTCTTTCTATGTATCCATCAGATTCTAGCTCCAAGAGATGTTTTGATGCAGCTTGCTGAGACTTGTTGATGCTTTTTCCAAGAGACGAGGTCGTAATTGGAATAAAGTTATAGCGTGCTCCTTTGGAAAAAAGTTCTGCAAGTGTTAGTATGTGTTGGAGTTTAAGTTCCGGCATTAGTTTTATGCAATACCAAGCTCTGTAAATGTTTTCAGCGTAAGGCCATCAGTTGACTTGAGATTAGCTGTTCTGTGTCCAATGACGTATTCTATTCCTGCCTGCTTGGCCGAATCGATGAGTCTCTGTGTTATGATTCCATCTAGAATAAGATATTTTATTCCAGAGCCCGGAGAGAGTTTTGATACTATCTCGCTTACTGGCACCTTTAAGATATTGTTGAGCCCTTCATCAAGTGCTACTGCCTCCAGTGATTCATTTAGGTCTGAGAATACTTTTTTTGCAACATTGGCTATTGGCTCATCCTTTGGATCCTGAAGTTTTGGCTTGGTAGTCTCTTTTTTCATCTCTTCTGCTGTCTCCTTGAGAATATCAGCAATCTGTTGAGGGGTAAGTTCCTCTACTTCAACACCATCTGGTGCGCGATGAACCACGTCAACATTTACAAGTGATTTTAATTCTTTTAATATGAAACCTCCTGCCCTGTCACCGTCAAGAAACGCCACAACTTTTTGCTTTGATTCACAAAGTGATTTTATGGATTCGTCGATTCTTGCGCCCTCTATTGCAAGTGCATTGTCAAATCCCGCTCGGAGGAGATTTATCACGTCTGCTCTTCCCTCAACTAGAATTACCCACGGTGATTCAAAAACGCCAGAGCCGCATGCAAGTTTCTCTTTTCCAAATGTAGTAATCTTGCCGGATGATGTAACATCTTGAACATCCTTTAGCATCTCATCTCCTTCACTGATTGTTTTTGTAGACCATTTCTGTACAATCTGTTTTGCCCTGTCGACAATCTCTTTCTTTTTTGCAGAACGAACATCCTCGATTGCTTCAAGTTTAAAGTGTGCTTGGAATGGACCTACCTTGTCGATGCTTTCTATTGCAGCTGCAATAAGTGCTGCAGTGTTGATATCAGTACTCATAGGAATCAAGGCGTCGCCTTTTGTTTGATTAGTCGTGCTCGTAGTGTTGACTTCTATTCTCCCTACTTTTGAGACCTTCTGGAGTTCGTTTAGATTCATCTCTGGCCCAAGCAGTCCTTCTGTTTGGCCAAAGATTGCGCCTATGATATCGGCTTTTTCAACGAGTCCATCGACGTCAAAGCTGAGCTTAACGTGATACTTGACAATTCCACTATATGGCAATTCATAAACCTCTTAATTTTTGATCAGTTTACGTTCCAAATGGACAGATATAAGTGCTTATTGTCAGAGTATCATTTTGTTCCAGAATAAAAGAATAGATCCTCAACATGTCGTACCTTGCCTTTTGTTATTACAGTCAACTTGCGTCTAAATGATAGATCTATCGTCACACGATGTGCTAGCTGCGAGATTATTCTTTTTGTAAGATACGAGCCTTTCCTGTCAGAATCAAGCAATACCACCAGATTCTTGTATTGTAGTATGTAGTCTACAAATTTTACCAAGCCTTGGAAGCTATGAAACTGGCAGATCTCTCCAGAAAAGCCAAGTTTTTCAAGTGCCTCCTCGTCTCTTCTTCCTTCCACAACGACGATGCTATCCTTTTTTGAGTTGAGAGATTTGATAAAATCCTGAACATCCGATCTTTCTGACTCGGCAATATCCACAGGACTCATTTGGAATTAAACATATTAAGCAATTTTCAAAAATTCATTCATGTCAGATATACTAGTCATACAAAATACCAAGAACGAAGGAATTGCCACACTGGGCAAGATGTTTGAGGGAGATGGTTTTGATATCACAACCGTATTGGCCAAAAAAGAAAAGATTCCATCAATGATACCTTGCGCCATAGTGATACTTGGAGCACCAGAGAGCGCAAATGATGATGTTTCATACCTGAAAGACGAGTTAAAATTGATACAAGATTCGGTCAAAGGCAACATACCAGTTCTTGGAATATGCCTTGGATCGCAGCTTATCGCAAAGGCATTTGGAGCCAGTGTCTACCCAGGCAAGAAAAAAGAGATTGGGTTTTATCACGACATAGAGTTTGACAAAACCCCAGAATCAAAACTCTTCCACGGAATGCAAAGTCCCGCCACAGTCTTTCACTGGCACGGCGATACGTTTGATCTTCCAGATGGTGCGATCAGGCTTGCACATTCAAGAGATTATCAGAATCAAGCAATAAGAATAGGAAGCGCTGTAGGCATACAGTTTCATCTTGAGGTAGACGAGCCCACAATAAGATTATGGCTTGAGAAATCCAAAGAAGAGCTAAGTTCTGCCCCATACATCAAGCCGGATGATATCATATCTGAGATACCAAAGAACATGGATATAATCCAAAACAACATGAAAACATTTTACCGAAACTTCAAGTCAGAGTTTAATCTCTGACAAAAGTTTAATATAATGAATCTAAGAGTCGGATCTCGTTATGGCATATCAAATTAAAATACAAATCCATTCTGCAGGCAAGGAGTATTCACTTTGAGCACAGTTACAAAAGTTTTTGAAGAAACAATAGCAACCGATCACAAGGTAATTACCGAGGATCTCTCAAAAGCAGTTTTGAAAAAATACGGGATAAAGGTTCCAGGATATGCTCTTGTAAATAATGTAAGAGAAGCAACAAGGGCTGCCAAGAAACTTGGATTTCCACTTGTCATGAAAGTAGTATCTCCACAAATTCTTCACAAGACAGATGTTGGAGGAGTCAAGGTCGGACTGCAAAACGAGAAAGAAGTAAAGAAAGCGTTCACTGACATGTATTCAAGACTGTCCAAGAAAAAGGGCGTGCATCTAAAAGGAATTCTTCTTGAAAAGATGGTACCGCAAGGAGTTGAGCTTATTGTCGGACTGCAAAACGACCCACAGTTTGGCCCTGTCATAATGGTAGGACTTGGTGGAGTTCTCACAGAGATATTCAAGGATGTTGCATTTAGAATGCTTCCAATTACTGTTGATGACGCAAAATCAATGCTTGCAGAGCTAAAAGGTGCCAAGATACTCCAAGGATACAGAGGAAGCAAGCCAATTGACCTGAACATGCTTGCAAAGGCATTGGTGCAAATTGGAAAGATTGGAGTGGATAATGCAATCTACTTTGATAGCGTTGACTTTAACCCAATTGTAGTATACCCAAAAACATACTTTGTTGTAGATGCAAAGATAATTCTTAGAAAAGAGATCAAAAATGATGCAATCTCAAAAGCCAAACCCAACATAGAATTCATGGAGATGTTCTTTACTCCACAATCAGTAGCACTGGTTGGCGCCTCTGCCACACCAGGCAAGATTGGAAATTCTGTTCTTGATAGCATTGCAAAGCACGATTACAAAGGCAAAGTCTATCCAATAAACCCAAAATCAGAAGAGATTCTCGGACTCAAATGTTATCCCAGCCTTGAGGCCATACAAGATCCAGTTGATCTAGTTGTTGTATGTGTAGACCTTTCCATCACTGCGCCCGTTCTTGAAACATGTGCAAAGAAAGGAATTCACAATGTTGTCATAGTTTCAGGCGGAGGAAAAGAACTTGGAGGAGAAAGGGCTGCATATGAAGCAGAAATAAAGAGATTATCAGAGCAGCACAAAATAAGAATTATCGGTCCAAACTGCATTGGCATGTTCAATGCAGCAAACAGACTTGACTGTGCGTTTCAGGGCCAGGAAAGAATGGTTCGCGCAAAACAAGGCCCAGTAGCGTTATTATCCCAGAGCGGAACAATGGGAATCAGTTTCCTTGAGACTGCAGATACATTTGGTCTTTCCAAGATGGTAAGCTATGGCAACAGATCAGATGTAGACGAGGCAGACATGATATGGTATTTAGCAAATGACCCACAAACCAAAGTTATAGCACTTTATGTCGAAGGATTTGGCGATGGCCGTAAATTCATCGAGACTGCAAAGCACGTGATGAAAGAAAAGAAGAAACCAATTGTAATATGGAAGAGTGGAAGAACTACACTTGGAGCAAAGCAGGCAGCATCACACACAGGCTCGCTTGGAGGCTCTAACGCAATAATCATGGATGCATTCAAGCAAGCTGGAATAATTTCCGTAGATAGTTATCAAGAACTTGCATCAGTTGTCAAAGCATTGGCATGGCAGCCGGCTTCCAATGGTCCAAGAGTCGGACTTGTAAGTAACGGCGCAGGTCCAATGATTGGAGCAATTGACCAATTTGAAAAGTTTGGACTAGAGCTTGGCAAGGTCACAGAATCCACACTAAAAGATATGAAGGCTCACTATCCACCAACTTATGTTATTGGAAACGGCAACCCCGCTGATGTAACAGGTGGTGCCAACGCAGATGATTACAGGTATACCATCCAAAAATTCATGGATGACCCCAATATCGATATCGTGATGCCATGGTTTGTCTTCCAAGACGACCCATTAGAGGAGACAATCATTGATTATCTTGCCGAGTTCTCAAAGCAAGGAAAAAAGCCATTGCTTGTTGGAGGAAATGGCGGTCCATATACACAAAAGATATCTGCGCTAATTGAAAAGCACCAGGTTCCAGTGTATGACGACATTAGAAACTGGGTTGCTGCAGGATCCTCACTACACCAGTGGGGAAAACACAAACCAGACAAGGTTTAATTTCCTGATAGGTTGGAGGTTGAACATGTCTCTTGTTAACGTTTCAAAATCAGATGGTATCTGTACTGTCAAGATAAACAGGCCAGACAAGCTCAACGCCATGAACATGGATGTTGCAAATGATATCATCAAGACATTCAAAGAGATAGAAACAGACGATTCGGTAAAAGTTGTAGTAATTACAGGCGAGGGAGACAAGGCATTTTCTGCAGGTGCAGACATTGCTTACATGTCAACAATCACACCAATCGAGGCCGAAGCCTATGCAAAAGTTGGCCATCTACTTACATATACTGTAGAAAACTGCAGTAGGCCTACAATTGCAGCAATCAATGGATTTGCACTTGGTGGAGGATGCGAACTTGCGCTTGCATGTGACATCAGAATAGCTGCAGACACTGCAAGGATAGGTCAGCCAGAAGTAACAATAGGTGTCTGTCCAGGTTGGGGTGGCACACAAAGACTACAGAGAATAATTGGAATATCACAGGCAAAGGATTTGATCTACACCGGAAGAATGGTAAAATCAGACGAGGCAAAAGAGATGGGCCTTGTAAACAAGGTCGTAGAGCTTGCCAAGCTATCAGAAGAGACCACAAACATGGCCAAGATGATTGCACAAAACTCTGCCATGGCGGTCAGAATGTCAAAAGTTGCCATAAACAAGGGCAGAAACTCTGACATTGACACAGGGCTGGCGCTCGAACTTTACACATGGGGACTGTGCTTTACACACCCAGACAGGGCCGAACGAATGACTGCTTTTGTGAATAAATCAAAGAAATAGAGAGACTTGACATTTTATTCCTAATATGGCCTGTAGGAAAAGATTATTATAATTTAGAGCCCGAATCTGTAATATGAGCAATGCACAGACAACAAAGCTTATCACAATCACGCCAAAGGCTGCAGAAAAGGTAACTGCCTTCATGAAAGAAGAAGCAGAAAAGCCAGAATTTCTGCGAGTTTATGTACAGGGCGGCGGATGCTCTGGATTGTCTTACGGAATGGGCTTTGAGAAAAAGGCCGAGGAAGACGATATCCTAATTGAGGAAAATGGCGTAAAGATGATTGTTGATAGCTACAGCGTAGACTATCTGAAAGGTGCAAACATCGACTACATCGAGAGTCTGATGGGCGCCGGATTTAAGATAAACAATCCAAACGTGACCAAGTCCTGCTCTTGCGGTCACTCGTTTAACACCTCTTAAATTCAGATCTTTTAATTTTTATTTTTTAGTTCGTACTGCAAAGAATATTTCATACCACAATTAGCTTTTGGTTATGATGATATAATAAAAGACAGAATTTTGTTTATGGCCAGAGGCCCCTTGCGTCGTATGCTTCCAAGACTCGGCCCACTGCAAGTATCATGCTTGCTTTTCGCATGTCTACATTGTGTTTCTTTGACAGTGCAAGTGTGTCATTGAATCCTTTTACAATATGATGCTCCATCTTGCCAGCCACCTCGTCAAATGTCCAATAGTATCTCTGCAAGTTTTGTACCCACTCTAGGTATGATATACAGACACCTCCAGAGTTTGCCAAAATGTCTGGAATTACCATTATTTTATTTTTGAATAAAACTTCATCAGCCTCTGGAGTTGTTGGCCCGTTTGCTGCCTCGGCAACCAGTTTACAATCAATATTTTTTGCAATCTGCGGAGTTATCTGGTTTTCAAGTGCAGCAGGAACAAGTATGTCACATGGTGTAATGAGGAGTTGCTCTGTTGATACCTTTTTGCTTCCCGGATATCCTACTACTGTTCCTGTCTTGTTCTTGTACTCTAGTACTTTTTTTGAATCCATTCCCTTTGTATTTACTATAGAGCCTTTAGAATCGCTTACCGCAATTATCTTTGCACCCATCTTTTCAATATACTCTGCCGCATAGGTTGCCGCATTTCCATATCCCTGTACTACTACTCTTGCGCCCTTTAGTCTCAATCCCAACTTTTTGGCAGCTTCCCTTACACAGTATGAAACACCAAGTCCAGTTGCAACATTTCTTGCCTGAGAACCGCCTATGGCAAGTGGTTTTCCAGTAATTACTGCAGGCTCTCCTTGTCCATGCATTACACTGTATACGTCCATTATCTGCGCCATCTCTTTTCCTGTTGTGTAAACATCAGGAGCTGGAACATCTTTTCCAGGTCCAATTATTTCTGATATAGCATAAGCATATCTTCGCGTAAGTCTCTCCTTTTCTCCGGCAGAAAGTCTCTTAGGATCACAAATGATTCCTCCCTTGCCACCACCGAAAGGAACATCTACTATAGAACACTTCCAAGTCATCCACATTGAGAGTGCCTTGACCTCTTCAATTGTTACATCAGGGTGATATCTTATTCCCCCCTTGAATGGGCCTCTAAAATCATTATGTTGAGATCGAAATCCCGTGAAAACTTTGATTCTTCCATCATCCATCTTTACAGGAAGAGAAACTGTCAAAACTTTTTTTGGATTTGCAAGCATTTCATGTACACCAGGATCAAGCTTTAGAATTTTTGCCGCAGATGCAAGTTGTTTTAGTGCATTCTGCCATGGATCTATCTTATTCAAACCCATCATGGATCTCTAGGTATTGTATTTAAATTTGTTGAGAATAGATCGCCATTTTATTTCGTAGACTGTTCTGAGCCTTGCCCAGTATTTTGTGTTCCAAGTTTTGACGAGATTTGATTTCGTAGATCATCGTCTGTCTTGTCGGTATAATCTATTCCAAGAGTTTTTGCCATTATCTCAAGTTTCTGCCTCTCCGTAGTTACCGGGCCTTGTACAGGTATGTTATAGCCTTCTGTGGCCTTTTTCATCTCATTTTGTACGCTGGTTTTTGTTTTATTGAATTCGCCCACAATTTTTCCTAATTTTCGCGATGCCTCTGGCATGCGTTTTGTTCCAAGAAACATTACAAGTGCCACAAGTGCTATGACTATCCAATCATTGCCCATTATGGTAAGCGAAAGATCTACCACGTCTGAGTTGCGTTATTTCCAAAATTAAAGCTTTAGACTATTTGTAAGCGGCTACTATCACTGCACCGCCCATCATACCTGTATCAAACTCAACTCTGACAAATTTTTCAAGAAGCAATGATTTGAGTTTTTTATTTTGTGGCCACAGTTTGTATGTGTCATAGAGGGCTGCAAATTTCAAGCCCAGTCTTCCACCTGCTGCAAGGGCAATAATGGGCAGAATTGCTTTCAGATAAAATGAGACACCTAACCTTATCAATGGATTATCTGGCTTGCCAAGATCCACAATTACAAATCGTCCGTCTTTTTTTAAAACCCTGTGTATCTCAGATATTGCAATACGCAGGCTTATTGCATCACGTAACGAATATCCACAAAGAACTGCGTCAAAGTTTTCATCCCTAAAAGGCATGTGTTCAAACACACCACAGGTAAGAGACGGAGTTTTTGCAAAGAGCCTGCTTGTATTTTTTAACATTGGTCTTAGAGGATCATATAGTGTTATTTGCAATTCGTTCTCGCATACTTTCATCGCTGTCTTTGACATGTTACCAAATCCAGAGCCTGCATCAAGGATTCTATTTCCCTTGTTTACTCTGTTTTTTATTCCACGCTCCCTAAACTGGTGGTCTTTTCCAAGTGAGATAAACGAATTGACCTTGTCATAGACTGGAATTATTTGTTCTAAAATTTCCAGTACTTGTCCCCAATTGCTTCCAAGGCCCACATCAATCTAAAAAAGGGCACATATTATATTCCAATCAGGATTTTATTTCTGATAAAACGGCATTTATGCCATCTTGATATGACGGATATGCCAAATTGCATATTTGTGATATCTTGGAATTTGATGTCTTGACAGATGTGGTCAACAGCGTCACAAAGTCAGAGCCCAATGCAGTCTTTGCAAGAAACGCTGGAACTGTTCCTGGTATTTTTACTCCAAGCTTGGAGCACACAAAACTTGCAAACTCAGAAAACATGGCTGGTTTTGAATCTGTCACTATAAACGACTGGTTTATCTGATTTTTTTCTACTATTGATACAAGTGCAGACACTACATCTTCCACATGTATAAAACTCCGGTAATATTTTCCAGAGCCCGGAATTTTAAACGTGCCTTTCCTTAATCTCTCAATCATCATAGACTCAAACCATCCCCCGTTGCCATACACATCTCCAAGATATGCCACAGTAAATGGAATTCCAAATTGCTTACAGTTTTCTTGAAGATAGTTTTGGGCTTCTAGCCTAATCTTGGCATAGTCAGTATTTGGATTTGGTTTTGTGCTCTCATCTATTACATTTTCCTTGGTGTCACCAAAAGCGCCAAGGCCTGACACATATACGAAAAACTTGGTCTTGTCCTTTACCTTGCTAAACAGGTTGACTGTCCCGTCATAGTTTATTTTTCGCTGCAGTTTCTTGTCTTTCTCTCCAGGCCAGACAGCGGCCAAGTGATACACTGTATCATAGGTATCATCTGGAAAATCAAAATCTGGATATGTAAGATCGCCTGTAACTGTCTTGACCTGAGAATTTGTGGCCTGTCCTGCACGCGTAAGAGTAGTTATCGCATATCCCCTCCCAGATAACCTGTCAACCAGCCTTGTTCCGATAAATCCCGTGGCTCCTGTTACAAGTACGACCAACAACTCGATTAGAGTTTTCTGGCTTAAAGGTTTGACTTTGTGTAAAGTTTTACTGTTAACCAAAAATTAAATCAGACAGTATATTTCCGTGACCTAGTGCATTCGTGTCCCAAGTGCAAGTCCAAGCTAGAGATACAGAAAACATTTAATCAAAAGATTTTGTTTAGCTGCCCTAGCTGCAAGATAGAAGATGTCATGGACTATAAAAAAAATATCGATGAGGCATACCTTGAGTTTCTGCTAAAGTTTGATGATAACAAAATTCCTACCAAGAAAGAGGCACAAACTGCATTGGAAGAAGAGGGCCTGCTACAAAGCCAAGCGAACATAAAAAAGATGATAGGAGATTCCAAGATAGATGAGCTAACCCGCTCAATACTGTTTTCAAAAAAACACTATGTGTCGCATTTCAAATCAATTGAAGAGCCAGACCCAAAGATGGGCTCGACTGTCAGAGAGTCTGGGCTTGATGAGAGAATCATAGATGTTCTAGAATCAAAAGGAATTACAAATTTTTACAAATTTCAAGAAGATGCCATCCATGATATTGTGTTTGGAAAAAACATTGTCATCACTGCGCCAACAGCATCAGGTAAGACAGAGGCCTTTGTCATACCAATAATGCAAAAGCTAGTTGACTTGAGGGCACCAGGACATATGGTTCAAGCCCTATTTGTATATCCAACTAAATCCTTGGCGCGTGACCAGTACCCAAAGATAAAAGATATTGCAGACAATCTCAATCTAGGAATCGCAGTTTTTGATGGAGACACAAAACAAGATGAAAGAAGAAAGATTTTGGAGACTCCTCCTGAGATTATTATAACAAACTTTGATGTATTACATTATCATCTCTGGCACCGAACAAAATTTGCTGCATTGCTAAGTTCAGTGAAATTTTTGGCAGCAGACGAGGCTCACGTGTATTCAGGAATTTTTGGCTCTAATGTGCACTATATCATAAAGAGACTAAGGCGAATCTGCCCCAAGGTGCAGTTTGTGGCATCTTCTGCAACACTTGAAAATGCGCTTTCTTTTTGCCAAGACCTGTTTGGAGTAGAGATGAAACAGGTTACAGGATCAGGAAAAAAGGGAAGAATAGAGTTTTGCATGCTGTTTCCATCCCTTGCCACCCAGCGTGCATTGATGATTGAGATACTCAAGAAACTGACATCAGAAAAACACAAGACACTGGTCTTTAACAACTCACATCTAAATTCCGAGCTTTTGGCACTGCAGGCAAGGCGTCAAAAGATAGACATTAAGGTACACAGGGCAGGATTGATGGCAAACTATCGAAGATCAATTGAGACATTATTCAAAAATGACAAGTTGCTGTCAATATCTGCAACTCCAACTTTGGAGCTTGGAATCGATGTGGGAAATGTTGACGGCGTCATATCGTCTACAATTCCAGTCAACCGGCTGGTCCAGAGAATTGGCAGAGCCGCTAGAAAAGGCCAGGACGGATACGCGTTTTTGGTTCTTGGAAATGACCCGATATCACAATACTACAAGAATCATCCAGATGACTATTTTGAGGACACGGAACAAATCTACATAGACCCAAAAAATCCATTTGTTGAAGAGTTTCAGGTGCTTGCCATGGCATGCGACAAGCCCATTGCAAAACACGAGTTGCCAGAACACAAAAGTACAATTCAGAAACATATTGATGTTGGAAATCTGGTCCTAGTTGAAAATAGGTATGTTCCAAACTTTGCACAGATAAAAAATCTTCTGGAAGACTATAGTATTAGGGGAATTGGAAGATCAATTGACATTTTCTTAAATGGCAAAAAAGTGGGAGACAGGGTGCTTCCTATTGCATTAGAAGAGCTACATCCATCAGCCATCTATTTTCTTGCAGGCATTAGGTATAGAGTCAAGGAACTTGGATATCCTCAAAACATGTCTGCAAAACTTGAAGTGCTGCCAAGAAAGTATCCATACTACACAAAGGCACTCACAGAAGAATGGCCAACAATTGAGACAATTTTTGAGAAACGTCAAGCAAATGGAATCGAGGTGGCATTTTGTAAACTTCGCATACAAAAGCGAGTATATGGTTATGCCAATATCGAACTTGGCCAAGAGGTAACACAAGGCCAAAAAGTCATTTTAGAAAATCCTCTGGACTATGATTTTGTCACAAAAGGTCTAGTCTTCAAGGCTCCAAGGCCCCTTGCAGAGATAGCCAAATCTGAAAACGAGGAATACACAGAGGCAAGTGGATACCATGCTACAGAGCATGTGATCATAGAAGGTAGCAACATGATTACAGGCGGGGTATCGCAGGATCTGGGAGGAATCTCCCTTGGCACGTCAGGATTAATTTTTGTATACGACTCTGCAATAGGTGGAAATGGTGCAAGCAGGGCCTTGTATGACAGGCTGGAAAAGGCCTTTGAGCGCAGCTTGCATATAGTAAAAGAGTGTCCATGCAAAAATGAATCCGGGTGTCCACGCTGTACTTTTTCCTACAGGTGTGGAAACAACAATGAGTACCTCCACAAGTCAGCATCTGCTGAGATCCTTCAAAGAATCAAGGATGGTGAAATAACAGAGGTCTCAGAACCCGTAGAGGGAGACAAGCCTCTGGTATAGAGTTGGAATATGTCATTGCATGGAAAAATGATAGAAATTATTAATACGGTTTTACAATGATATTTCATGGAAAAAGTTGCTATTGTAACTGGCAGCTCAAGCGGCATAGGCTTTGAGACTGTGCTTGCACTGGCAAGGGAAGGATATTACACGTATGCCACAATGCGTGATACAAAGAAAAGTAGCAAGATATTAGAAATTGCAAAAAAAGAGAACCTAAAGATCGAAGTTTTAGAAATAGATGTAGATAAAGAAGATACAATTAGAAATTCTATAACCAAAATTGTTCAAGACAAAAAAAGAATAGATGTTCTTGTAAACAATGCAGGATATTTTCTTGTTGGATGCCTCGAAGATCTGACAATCAATGAAATAAAGGCCCAGTTTGAGACTAACTTTTTTGGTGTTATCAGGACAATCCAAGAAGTATTGCCCACAATGCGCAGTCAAAAGTCAGGAATTATAGTAAATGTAAGTTCGGTTGCAGGAAGAATTGGGTTTCCTGTAACACCTGCCTATATCAGCTCAAAGTTTGCCTTGGAAGGGTTGAGCGAGTCAATGCGGTATGAGCTTGCACCATTTGGCATCAAGACAATAATAATTGAACCCGGAGTTGTCAAGACCAATCTGTTTACGTCTCTTAAAAAATCTACAAAACAAGATTTCATCTACAAAAATATCACTGACAAAGTCATGCAGGGTTTGACCATGATGTGCCAGATGGGCACACCTGCCCAAGAGGTGGCAAGAACTATAGTTAATGCGATAAAGTCTGATAATCCATTGCCAAGATATCCCGTTGGCAATGATGCCATAATGTTTCTTGAGGCAAAGAGGGACAAGACAGATATCGAGTTTGAAAATTACATAAAAAAGGAACTTTTTGACTAGATTTTTTCTATATATCAGATACTTTTATCATCCTATTCATTATTATTCAAAAAATGTATGAATTTTTTACATTATTTTTGAATAGATTGATATAAGTCAGAGAGTCAATTTTGTCAAAGTCAACAGATTTAGGCCAAAATTTGGTGAAATATCAAAAATGAAATGGAAGACATTACAACACAATGGTATTGCATTTCTGCCACCCTTCGAGTCAAAGGGAATAACGATTAGGATCAAGGCAGAAAAGGTTCCACTAAGTGTGGATGCAGAGGAGATGGTCTACCAGTGGGCAAAAAAGAAGGATACACCGTATGTAAAAGATGCTGTTTTTCAAAAGAACTTTGTTTCAGATTTTGTAAAAATATTGCAAGACAAGTACAAGAAGATCTCATTTTCAGATATTGATTTTTCAGATGCTTTCAAGGTAGTTGACAAAGAAAACGACGCCAAACTTACTGTAACAAAAGAGGAAAAGAAGAAGATTGCTGCTACAAGAAAAGAGATCAAAGAAAAGATGAAGTCAGTTTATGGAAAGGCCATAATGGATGGCAAGGAGGTAGAGGTTGCCAACTGGATGGCAGAGCCGCCAGGTCTTTTCATAGGACGCGGTGACCATCCGCTCAGAGGTCGATGGAAACCAAGAATAACTGAAAAAGACGTTACGCTAAACCTTGGAAAGGACGCCAAAGTCCCTGCAGGAAAATGGGGCAAGATAATACATGAGATTGACTTTATGTGGCTTGCAAGTTGGGAGGACATGCTTACAGAAAAAAGAAAGTATGTTTGGCTATCTGACACATCTGACCTAAAGCAAGAGCGAGACAAGATGAAATATGAAAAAGCAACCAAGCTCTCAGAGCACATAGACAAGGTGCTTGATGCCATAGTCAAAAAGATGTCAGACAAGGAAGAAAAGACAAGAAGTATAGCAACTGTGAGTTATCTTATTTACAAGACAGCAATGAGGGTGGGAGACGAAAAGGATCCTGATGAGGCAGACACTGTTGGTGCCACAACCCTTCGCGTCGAACACATCAAGCTAAAACCCAATGTAATAGAGTTTGACTTTTTAGGAAAAGACAGTGTAAGGTGGCAAAAACCGTTGCCTGTCGGAGAAAAGGACAAGGTCTTTTATGAGAACCTAAGAAAACTTACTGAAAAGAAAAAACCAGACCAGCTCATATTTGATAGCATTACATCAAGACATGTAAACGAATTTTTAGGAAATGTTGTAAAAGGTCTTACTGCCAAAGTTTTCAGAACGTACCTGGCAACAAATGTGGTAAGAAGCTACCTAAAGAAGGTAGATGACCTCAAGACCAAGTCAGAGAACATCAAGATATATCATGCAAAAATGGCAAACTTGGAAGCTGCCATAACATGCAACCACAAGAGGACAATTCCCAAGAATTTTGAAGAAGCGCTGCAAAAGAAGAGAGATGTGCTAGAGAAACTCAAGGAAACAGTACCCAAGACTGAAAAACAAGCAGAAAAGCAAAAACTTCGAGAAGAGAAACTCAAACTAACCATAGACCTTACAGAAAAGACTCGAGATTACAACCTAGGCACATCATTGCGTAACTATGTTGACCCTAGAGTTGTCAAAGCTTGGTCTGATGAGGTAGGGCTAGAATGGGAGAAACTTTACACAAGTGCATTACAAAAGAAATTCCAGTGGGTTGCTAAAGTTCAGACCAATTGGAAAGAAATCTCCAAGGCCTAAATGTTACCTAAACTGAGATAGCCACTCTGTGTCACACTGTATTACATTGAATACCCACTGGCTATATTCTTGCCAGTGCAAGTTACATCATGACAGAATCTAAACACGAAGATCATGCGGCACCAAAAAATCTGCTGCCAATGTTTTTCGGGTTGGGAATGCTTGCAATCATAGTAGTCATGATGACTGCTGTATGGCCCATCTGGAACCTGTTCCCTCAATATGTCACCGAGCAGGTCAAGGTGGTTACAGTGGACCAAAATGGAGTGGTCTGGGCAGACACACAAGATAACTATCTGGTAAAGCTAACAGGTACATACCACAATGTCCAGCCAGGTCAGAATATCATGGGAACCTATGATGTCAAGATAAAGGACAGAATGAACACATTTGGATAGGAATCAGTGTGCAAAACCAACTCGTGTGTTAGCATGAAATAGCCCATCATATAGTGGGCTATACATTTTATTTAAAAAGATTTATTCAGAAAATCGCAATGCAAACATGTTCTTGGTATACTTGACATCTATCTTTTTGTGAAACACTTCATCGAAGATCTTCTCCAAAACTGTCTTGTTGTACAATGACCAGTTTTTTCCAAGATCATGTTTCATGACAAATGTATGTACACCCTTTTCGGCCATATGGCTTACTTGGACAGAAGAGTTTACCATTTGCATCTCAAACCACGACATAAACGAGATTGCATCAATCTCGCCTTTCATAAATAACGCAACGTCACGTATCTCGTCTTTACCTATTGTACAGGCAAGTTCTGTCACCTCTTTTGCCGTTAAATTCCCAAAAATTTTGACAAATACTGGCTTGTTAAGGCTGACCAGACCTATTCGCGGCTGATAGATATCCCACTCGAGAAATCTTTTCATGGCCTGAGTGGCAAGCGTGTTTGTGCTTACCTGATGTTCCTTTGCCTCTTGTTGTAGCTTGCTGATAAGATCCTCATCAAATCGAAATGTTATGGTGGCTGTCTTTTTCTTGGTCTGGTCTATTTCACGCATGCGATATCTTCCAGTTTTTAATATTTATGATGTGATTAACTTTGTTAGTGAGTATATTTTACGAAATAGTTCCATATTGTCTTACAATGTATACCTAGGTAATTTATTGCAGATTTGACAATATAACAACATGGTAGAAATCAAGGTCAAGGTACAGATTGACGCACCCATAGAAAAAGTCTGGGAGGTCGTATCCAGAGTTGATGACGAGCCAAAGTTTTGGAATCTCACCAAGTCTATACGCAATCTCTCAAAGAACGGCAACGAGATAGTTCGGGAAGTCACCTTAGGTAAGACAGAAAAATGTCACCAGAAGGTAGTTCTCTTTCCAAAAGAAGCAGTCCACATCCTTTGGACAAAAGGTGTGATAACAGGCGCAAAAGACATAGTTCTGACAGCGCTTGGCAATGCAACACTTCTTGAGGTCAAGATGGATTACAAGATATCTGGGCCAGCTCGCTTCTTCCCAGGAACAATCACTGATGAGCTGCACATAGAGGCAGAACTAGCAGTGGACCTGATAAAGGAGAAAGCTGAGGGAAAGCCGCATTTTATCCCGATGGAAGAGCGAAGAATGTGGGCAGACCTAATACGTGGATAGAGTCAGACAAATTACTGTACTAAACAATTTGTTTGATTTATCATTGCCACCCAAACATTTGCAAAAAAGCAGTCTAACTAGTTTTAGACTGCGATTATATTTTTCTGATTGAAGATCTACAGAATTTTACTTGAGCACTTTTGTCTACAAGCTACATTTAATTGCATGTTGAAAATAGGCGTAACTTATGCCGGGGTAGCTCAGCCTGGCCTAGAGTGCCAGTCCACAAAAAGGGTAATACTCATAATCTGGAGGTCGTGGGTTCGAAACCCACCCCCGGTATACAC
>JBOGQT010000028.1:0-5486 GCA_050749105.1 Nitrosotalea sp.
TCAGGGTATCTCTAGTTAGGAGTAAGTTATTTGTCAGACTATATCGAACAACACACATTTCATGGAACAACTACGGTAGGCATTGCCTGCACAGACGGAGTAGTCTTGTGCGCGGATATGAGGGCAAGCGCTGGCTATTTCATAGCAAACAACAATACAATGAAAATTCAAAAAATAGACAACCACGCAGGTATGACTATAGCTGGAGGAGTGGCAGATGCTCAAAATGTCACAGACATGCTGAGATATCACTCCAATATTCATAGAGTAGAGAAGGGAGAATATCTTCCAATCAAGTCAATTGCAAGACTTGCTTCGTTAATCTTCTTCCAGAATAGGTACTATCCGTTTATAGCTGATATTCTTGTAGGCGGATATGATAAACAGGGACCAGCACTATACAATATTGACATGTTTGGTTCTCTTGACCAGAAAAAATATGTTACAACAGGAAGCGGTTCTCCAGTTGCGTATGGTTTGCTTGAAAGTGAATATCGTGACGGGCTTTCAGTAGAAGAAGGCAAAACAATTGCATTGCGAGCTGTCAAGGCTGCAATAACAAGAAACATCGGAACAGGTGACGGAATAAATGTCGCAATAATAGACAACCAAGGATACAAACTTCTAACCAAGGAACAAAAGAAAGCCATTATTACGCTCTAAGTGATTTAATGCAAAGAAAACAGCAACAAAGGGAATTATCTCCATTACCCAATATCATGGGAACCATACTTCAAAGTATTCCAAAAGAAGCTGAGGTAACCAAGATAGAGTATGAGGGTCCAAGAATTGCAATCTATACAAGAAATCCCCGCTATCTAATGGAACATAACGAGGTTATCTCTAACATGGTCAACGTAATAAAAAAGAGAATTGTTGTCAGAACAGAGAAAACTATTAGAAAAACCGAGGAGGAGGCAAGAGAGATTCTTGTTCAAATGCTTCCAAAGGACACTGACCTGCGCGGTACTTTCTTTGATACCGCAACGGGTGAGCTTACGGTAGAGGTAAAACACCCTTGGCTTCTAAACAACAACGAGTCTTTCAATATTATAGAACTTGTTTCAAAAACTGGCTGGCGTGTCAGGATAAGAAAGGCAACCACCATCCAGTCCCAAACCATCCAGACAATAAACTATAACCTCAAGATATCGTCTACTGAGAGAAGCAAACACCTGCAACAGGTGGGAGAGCAGATATTTCGACCAAAACTATCCGAGGATGCCGAAGTCTCTCTGATTACTCTTGGTGGATTCAGCCAAGTCGGCAGGTCATGTATGCTATTGACCACGCATGAAAGCAAGGTCTTGATTGACTGTGGAGTCAACCCAGGAGCCAGAAGTCCATTAGAGGCATATCCACGGCTTGACTGGGCAAACATTACACTAGATGAACTTGACGCCATTGTTATCAGCCACGCACATCTTGACCATACTGGATTTTTGCCTGCTCTTTTCAAATATGGTTACAAGGGACCAGTCTACTGTACCGAGCCTACCTTGCCAATGATGAACCTGATTCAGCTTGACGCCATCAAGGTGGCAGCCGCACAGGGCAGGGTCCCGTTATACTCTGAAAGGGATGTCAAGCAAGTGATGAAGCAGACTATATCGCTTGCGTATGGCACTGTTACCGATATATCGCCTGACATCAAACTAGTCTTCTCAAACGCAGGACACATCTTGGGTTCGGCATCGTGTCACTTTCACATTGGAAACGGAAACCACAATTTTGTCTATACCGGGGATCTAAAATATGGTAAATCAATGCTCTTTGAGAGCGCATCGTGGAACTTTCCAAGAGTAGAGACGCTTTTGATCGAAAGCACATATGGCGCAAAGGAGGATATCCAGTCAACAAGGGAAGAAGTTGAAGGAGCATTTATCAAATCAGTAAACGAGACGCTTCGAAATGGTGGCAAGGTCCTGATTCCAATTCCAGCTGTTGGCCGTGCACAGGAGTTGATGATGGTAATTGATCAATACATGAAGATGGGACAGCTCATGGAAGCACCTGTATTTACAGAAGGAATGATCTCAGAGGCAACTGCAATCCATGAAGCCTATCCGGAATATCTGGCACGAGACCTGAGAGAAAAGATCCTAAGTACAGAAGAGAATCCATTTGATTCGGAATACTTTACAAATATTGAGCATTCAGATGCACGAGAAGAACCACTACGTGAAGGACCATGTATCATAATGGCAACTTCCGGTATGTTAGAGGGTGGACCAGTGCTTGAATATTTCAAAAATATTGCCCCAGTTCAGAATAACAAGATCCTGTTTGTATCATATCAGGTAAACGGCACATTGGGAAGAAGAGTGCTTGATGGCTCAAGACAAGTATCAGTTGTTGGAAAAGACGGAAAAATTGAGGTAATCAACATAAACTGTTCGACTGAAAAACTTGATGGGTTTAGCGGTCACAGTGACTATAACCAACTGATGTCATATGTACACAAGCTCAGACCAAAACTTAGGCGAGTCATTGTAAACCACGGTGAGAGAAGAAAATGTGAAAACCTTGCAAGCTCAATTCACAGAATGTTTAGAATTGCAACAACTTGTCCGCAAGTGCAAGAAGGCATAAGATTACTCTAAAATTATTTTAGGTCGTACTCTGCTCTCCAGATCTTAACACCAGATGGAGTGACAATGATTCGTTCTTCTCCAAGTCTTGCAATGTCTGCATCATTTACCTTTGCTATGCTGTAGATCTCTTCTACAACCTTTCTTAGCTCATCTACATTTTTTTGTGCAAGAGGAGTAACTCGCAGAACCAAGATCATGCCCTTTTTGATATCCTCCTTTACGGCATGGACATCACTATGGTCTCGAAGCGTAATCGCTTTGAGATAGGTCGGGACCTTTTGTGTCTGCATATGATTGGTATGCAAAAGCTCCCTCAAAAAGCCTTTGCAGTCAATTGCAATTCACAGACTAGCTTGCTTGCCTAAAGTCTGTATTTTAGGTATTCTGACTCGGATATGGTGCCAACAATAATCTCAGAACTGGCATCACTTTTTTGTACTAGCATGACACCAGGCAAATCTTTTGGCGCATCAGAGTACCGGAATGTTATATCTGAAGATATCTTTAGATTATTTTCAGAATCGTCTCCACGCAAAAGCGATATTGGTCCGACATGATCTTTTGTCTCAAATAATACATCGCCAGGAAGTGCAAGGGCCTTTAGCATTTCGTTTTCGTCTTTGTTTCTTCCAACAATTAATTTCGTCTTTGTGTCAAACCTGAAATGTCTTCCAATCTTTAGAAGATCAATGTCATTTGTTGTCGGGGTTTCGGTATGCTTGAAGAGATCTTTTGCTCTGATTGAAAATCTCGGGTCAGTAAGTAGACAACCACCACCGGCATTTGGAGGATCTACAAAACCAAATTGCTCTGCCATCTTTAGTTGTTCTTTTCTTGAGCGTCCACGAATCATTCCAAGATTTTCTCTCTTGATGATACCATTCTCTTCAGGTTCTGTTTTTGGCAAAAGTGCGCCAGAGAGAGGTCTTACAATCTTTCCCTCTAATCCAGATTCCTTTTCAATTGTTCTCAGTGCTGGACCATGTTGTGACATTGGTCTCTGTCCAAGAACTTCACCTGAGATGATAAACTCTGCACCGATATCCTCCATAACTTTTTTTCCTGCCTTGAACATCATTGCACGACAATCTATGCACGGGTTCATTCCAGAGCCAAACCCATGCTTTGGATTTTTTAGCATCTCAATGTAATCGTCTCCAAGATAGACAGTCTTGAGATCTACACCTAGCATGTCTGCAGTCCCGCGAATCTCAAAACCGCAACCCCTGCCACAATCAAAATCACAAAACGGAGTCTTGATTGCAACAGCAGTAACATCAAATCCCTGTTTTTGCATCATCTTTACTGCCAACCTGCTGTCAAGTCCTCCAGATAACAATGCTACAACTTTTTTCTTTTCTTCTACCACGATATCAAAACTTGATTTCCATTATCTAAAGGTACTGTCAAGTTATTGTTACGTAAGGCTCCAGCAAACATAAATGGAGAAGTACCAAAATCTGGAATAGATGCAAAATCGCAGAAAAAATCTCTTAAAATTTTCTAATAAATTAGAGTGTAATACGCTTGTTGCCTTTGAACCTGAAAATCTCTTTTACATGACAGGCTTTTGGGGTGAGGCAATTGGGATACTAGACAAGAGCGGTGCAACCATCATAGCACCAGAGCTTGAGGTGGGTCGCGCCAAAGAAGAATCAGTAAACTGTAAGGTAGTCAAGTCAGAGCGTGGCAAGGGCTCGATATCCACCCTGATTGAAGTCATAAAAGGTAGGAAGATCTGTACAGATACAAACAACTATGACATGGTACAATCGCTCAAAAAGAGCCTACCACGGGTCAGGTCTACAACTGAACCATTCTACCAAGCACGACAGGTAAAAGGCCAAGACGAGATTGCCATACTAAAAAAATGCTCGTCAATTCTTGATGAAATGTATGAGCTTTGCGTGGATGAAATAAAGATAGGCATGTCAGAGATGCAACTTCAAACCATCTTGATGTCTTATGCAATGGAAAGGGGCGCCTTTGCCACAGGTTACAAGTCTACGCTTCAACCTCTTATCATAGCAGGAGGTCCAAACAGTGCACTTCCACATGCACAGGTAACAGAACGTAGGTTTGAAAATGGAGACATGATTGTAGTAGACCTTACGCTGCGGCACAAGGGATATGTCTCTGACGCAACAAGGACATTTGGTCTTGGTACTGTATCATCTGATGCAAAGAAAGTCTACGATATTGTAAAAAAATCACAAGAGGCAGGCCTTAGGACAGTAAGACCTGGTGTTTCTTGCAAATCAGTTGATAATGTATGCAGAAAAGTGATTTCAAAAAAAGGATATGGAAAATATTTCATCCACTCAACAGGGCATGGTATAGGACTTGAGGTACACGAGCTTCCAAATCTTAGTCCGTCAAGCCAGGCCATATTGTCAAAGAACATGGCAATAACAGTAGAGCCAGGAATTTATCTGCCAAAGAAATTTGGTGTGCGAATTGAGGACTCGATGATTGTTGGGGCAAGACCTGACGTGATGCACAAGTTTACAAAAGAATTGATTGTTATCTGAAAATCACTAACTAGAATTTTTTGCAAACCTTTGCTCTATTTGGCTGCAAATAAATTTGGCAATCTTTGCCTTATCTTTCCATCCTGATACAAATTCTTTTTTAGAATCAACCACAATTACATTATTTTGATTTGGATTTTTTCTATACTTTGTACCAATGTCATTTGCAATTATCATGTCAGCACCAGATTCCCTTAGTTTCTTACGTGATGACATGATCAGTCTCTCTTTTGGTACATCAGTCTCTGCCTTGAAACCGACCAGAAACACGTCTTTCTGAATCTTTTTGACCTCATTGATGATCTTTGGCACCTTCTTCAGTTTTACAACCATCTTCTCTGCATCACTTTTGATCTTTGTC
>JBOGQT010000029.1:0-14471 GCA_050749105.1 Nitrosotalea sp.
AACCTGGAGACGCCAGCCCTGGCATTTGCAAGAAAGATGCCAGAGAAAGGAACAACAGTTATTGATGAGCAGTCAGGAGAGGTGTATCATGCAAAATAAGGGACGAACTAATTTCGGGATGGCACAAGTGGTAACAATTTTCGCAAAACTTAAACTGTTATGATTGTATAACCTTCCTTTACAAGCTTGCCTACGCTTACATGCTCGTTTTCAGGGCTCAAATTGATCTTTGACTGTACGATTTTTTCTTTGACTGCAAAGGCATTTGCACAGAATCCACATGCTTCCTTGATCAATCCATCCCTTACTGCCCTATCATACAAAGGCTTGATGATGTCAGATGGGTTTTTCTCCATGGCATCGATAATCTTAACTCCAGCCCCATCGAGAAAAATCTCTGCGTCAACACCATTGTCTCTCAAGTCAAACAGATAAAGAAAGGCATGGTATATTCTTGCGTGATCTGAAGGATCAGTAAGTGCCACTACAGCGTATTTTTCAGGCATGCTTTTTAACAGACTGAAGACCCTTACGTTCTTTTCTCTTCTTGATTGCTTTGACAAGCGCGTTTATACCATAAGATATAGCGCATGACGGACAGATGAAATTGGTCCATTTTGGAACATCTGCTTCTTCTTCCATGTTTTTGTTATGTCACAAATTCAAGATAAGTGTTTGCCAGAATCGTCAAGATTTTACTTGAATAGTCAAGCAACCATGAAAAAATCTGGAATCATTAAAGAAAATGTTGAAATGATGACAGTCCTCAGGACGATCTAACCTCTACGGCATCCTAATGCTTTCAATCGAATATTTTGAAGAGGGTAAAGATTTGGCTGATTATCTACTTTTTTACTTCAACGCCATTCCAAAAGGCAACCCGATCTTTGATCTTTTTTGCCAGAAACGATGGTTTTGGATAATACCAAGCGCAGTCAGGATTTGTTTTGCCGTTGACAGTGACAGACAGGTAACTTGCTCTGCCCTTCCATGGGCATAGTGATTTTGCGTCACTCTCTGTAAAGTACTCTTTTTTTAGAGACTCTGCGGGAAAGTAGGCATTACCCTCTACTACAACAATATCGTCACTTTCTGCAAGTATCACTCCATTCCATGTGGCCTTCATAGTCTCATCCTTGCTTTTGTCCTTGCACTTGATCTCGCCATTGATCCACAACAAGGACATCTGCTTCCCTTGCATTCAATGAAAGCATCGCATATACTGCAACGTTTGTAACCAAGGGAATATCTTAACGATATCGAAATATTCACAGGTTTGAGTTCATCACATAAATTCTTGCAATGCAACAATTCACCTGTCCTCAACCAAATATGGAATTTAATTTAATCCTCCAACCATACAATTTTTTCTGTAACTGTTAAAGATAAGTTTCTTGAATCCCTAAATTAAGTTTATGTAAATATTTGCAGTTATGAAGATCAAGCACAAATTATTATTTGGCGATTATCAATTATTTGACACCAACGAATAATCTATCAACATTGAAGCAAAGACAATGTTTTTGATCGTTGGGTTATAATAGACAGGAAATATCATCCTTGAATTGTGCTAATGGATTTTTTAAGGCCCATACTTGAGAATCCAGTATTTGTAAAGTATGGATTGTTAGGTCTTTTTCTGAACTCCGTCTTTGCTTCAATCATCCCATTTCCAATTGTAATAACATCAACAGCTCTGCTTCTGGACGGTCAAAACCCAGCAATGGTATTTGCAGTCATGACCACAGGATCTGTCGCTGGAGGAGTCTTGACATATTTTATAGGATACGATGGAAAAAAGATGTACAAATTACTGCGAAAAACACACAGCGAAGAGCATTACAAGAAAAGCTTTGAGCAGTTAAACAAGCATGGCGGAATCATAATCTTTGCCCTAAGTTTGGTGCCCATACTTACAGAGATTGTTGCGATAATAGCAGGTGTAAAAAGATACAATTTCAAAAAATTTACCATTTACATGAGCATTGCAAGGACAACTAGTGCGTTTGCTTCAGTTTATTTTGGAAGCATGTTTGCTCATTATTTTAACTCTTTCAAGGTTTAACCAGAAGACAACCAAGTATCATGACCTGTCGTTTCGTTCAGTCAGAATTACTTCATAACAATTAGAGTTTACTGCTTAATGGTATGCAAACGGCACGTATGAGATATCTATTGCGTTGGCTACCTTTGCGGTGCCAGTTGATAGCTGCTTACCCCACGCCGTTAGTATCATCCATGAAGTATTCATTGGTTTGTTTGGCGTCATGTGGAACGTTACATACATGAACTGCTGGCATGAGACCGTCCATGACTGTTCAGCGCATAGACAGATGTAGTTCTCACAAGTGTTAGGACAAGTACAGCGACAATTGCGCTTGCAATGACTCGCTTGTGTATTACCAAAGGTTTGATTTCTCACATACATAAGCGAAAGCAACCCGACATGTGTCTCAAGCTAGTATGAACACCCTTGATTGCAACTACCGCAGCCGCCCTTTCTTGTAGAGAACCATAAAAAAAAGCTGAAGGCAAGTCCATACAACAAAAAGATTGGTGGAATTTGAAGGGTTACAAGGTTTGGCAAAAGAGCACTGGTTATCACAAATGCAAGTAGGATTATCGATACCACTGCGGAAACCCGGTTAACTTGATCTAGTGGTTTTTTCACTTTAGTTGATTCCATATCTGATCTTTCTCTTTTATCAAACTCATTCATACTTTATACTACCAAGGTGTTGAATTAAAACTCTAGTTTAAAGACTGGAAATATTTTTAGAACCATTCAATCTCTTCTTGAAATTTGGTCTCTGGTTTCTTGCTCTTAGCCTCAATTTTGTGTTACAGCAAGGGCATTTGTTTCCCTCACATGTCATAAAGATGCAACATATGCTGCACCGCTTATGACCTGCATCATATTTACAACGATTCCCCATATTGGTTGCTCTAAATCTAGAACAGATTGATCTGCATGACACCTTACTTCTTGGATACCAGATTACAAGTTAAATGTTATCTAAAATTATTCAATTTAATTTTGAATCATGCATATGTTATAAAAAGAAAAATTTTTGACAAATGATCAATAAAGAAAAAAGTAGTGGTCAGTCGGTCTATTCAGATAGTTTAATTGCATAGAGTAATGGATTTCATTTACTTGCGTGAGACTCTAACAATGGCAGTGGCGACAGTACCAAGTACTGCTCCAAATGCTATGTGGCCAGCTAGTGCACCGCCCAAGATTGATGGGATTATCATCTGCATTTTGTCCATCATCATCTTATTCATTTCTTCCATCTTCATCTTCTGATCCATTGTACCTTTGCCTTGCATTGAACCGCCGCCCATGGCAGTACCTTGTCGATTCATCGAATTGCCACCCATCGAGCCTTGCTGGTTCATTTCCGAGCTGTTACCATTCATCATTCCATGTTGGTTCATCGAATTGTTACCCATCGAAGATTGTTCGCTCATGGACCCTCCTTGCATGTTTCCTCCCATGTTGCCTCCCATATTTCCCATCGGCATCATCTTCATGAGATCCATCATGTGTGAAGGCATCACAGTCATGGCTATTGGTAGAAATATTATCGCATAGGCAATTATTCCAGTTGCCACTCCAAGACCGATTCCTTTTGGAAATCCCGAGAGTTGTAGTTTTTTGGTACTTACAACAATGCCAAATATTGCACCAATTGCAATGCTTGTACCAAAATGTGCTGCTATCCCAGGACCAATTGCCGCATCATAAGATTGGCCTGTTATCATGCCCATTATAATGGCAAAACAATTTGGTCCCATTCCAATCGAGGCCATTATTGCACTCATGATGCCATACATTGCGGCTCCACCTGCAATACCTCCCACAATTCCAGCACCGATTGATCTTCCTCTTCGATACTGAACTGTTTGCATCGTCATGTTTTATGCAATTCAATGAAGTGAATTAAATAGATTGTTCCAAATCCTCGAAAAAGAACTTTAACAGTTCAAGTAATGCTTTTTATAATTTGTTTCTCTGATGCGTTAAAGATACAATTTGAGATTAGGAACCAATTTGGAAAAAATGATCCTAAACAATTTTTTATGAAAAAATATATCTCACTACTAACCAAAATTGAGGAAATTCCAAGTATCAACTATGTCCAGACCAGTTGTAATCCTTATGAAATGATATACTGTGAAGGCAAGATAGACACGATTTCAAAATAAAATTGAACTGTTCTAGGATCTTCTTTTATTGTCCGTTTCTTATATGGTATTGTGGAGACACTTCAAACAAAATGTAAAACATGTGGTGAAACATTTAGAACCGAAGATGAGCTTGTCAGACACGGCAAGACTCATGAGACAACACAGTACAAGGAAAAGTCAGACTCTCATTCCTGTGGTTGCTGTTTTGAATAACAACATCGCATAAGACATCAGAAATGAGAGGGGAAGATCAGTACCGCATCCCATTCTTTCTTTGATTGGAAAGTGCTCCGAGAGATCTCCATCATTATTAATTATCATTACGGCGTATAATCAAAGGATGATCCTTGTGACTTTAGTTTTGTTTTGGATTCCAAAAGAACATCCAAGACTGCATCATGGTTGAATTCAGGTCTGCAATACCATGTGAATTATCATTTATTGCTTTTAGGCTCTGTCTTGCAATCTCAATCATATTTGTCATAATTTGGTTTTGTGTTGCCAGTACCTTACTTGCTGCATCAGAAGATTCATGCATTATTTCTTGCAAGGTCTCATTGAATGGCGCATCGCCATTTGATTTGCCAAGAAAATTCTTTTGAAATGAGAATGCGGATTCAACAATCTTTCTATGTGATGCCAGACATTCGCATTGAAGGCCTGTAGCCGATTGGTGATATTGTCTGATTAGTTTATCCGCCTCATCAAAGAACTTGCTAAAGTTTAGTTGATTTCTCTGATTCACAGCCTTCACTTCGGGTGGGAGCGATTTACTCATGTTTTCTCTCATTAACTTTGTTGTTAATAAATGATAGACTGATTTTCAGAAATGACATTTCGATACAGAGATCTAATCTAATATCGCAAGACTATTTTATTCTTGGCTGACATGATGACAATTGATGATACGGCTATGGCAAGAACCAGTGCAGCCACGGGACCAAATTCTGGAACAGCTTGGACATACATGGAGTCTATTGTCTTTGAAAATATCTCCATAGGCTGGTCGCCCTCTATTTTGTTGACAGTTCCTTTAACCCCCACTATGAAAAATGTCGGCGTACCCTGAACTCCTGCTGAAGTTGCCACATCCTTGTTGTGAGAAACCCTGTCTGAATATTTTCCAGAATCTAGACAAGAGTTGAACTTGGTTGTGTCAAGACCAAGACTGGATGCGAATTGTTTGAGGGAGCCAGAGCTGGCCCAGCCGCTCTGAACTGGACCTTGATTGGTATAAAGCACATCGTGGTATTCCCAGTACTTGCCCTGATCTGCCGCGCAATAGGTGGCCTGAGCGGCAATGGCAGAATCTGGACCTAGATATGGAATATCAACAAAATAGAGCTTGACCTTGTTTGTATCGATATAATTTGATTTGATAGTTGGTTCCGAATTTTTGAACCATGCATCACAGTGCGGACATTGGTAATCACCAAATTCAATCATGGTAATTGGTGCGTTAGGAGAGCCTTCTACTGGTGATGCCATGGAAATGTCGATGCCTCCTATAGGGGATGGATTATTGCCGGTGTCAGCATATGCGGAAGATAATGACACAGCTAAGATTGATACAGAAACAAACAAAATAAATTTAGTAAAATTTTTCATATTTGTGAGTCAACCTGTTCTCATTTAACTTTTCTTCCATATTCTAAAATAAAATCTTGAATGCACAAGTCATTTCTTGAAAAACAAAGAATAAAAAATGGATTTGGAAATATAATTAAATAACCTGAATGGCTTTCTAGAAATAGGTTGCATAAAGATGCTCTAAAATTAGTATTTTCAAGAAAACAATATCTTGCCTTGTCTGCTGCCATATTCATCGGTCTGTTAATTGCACTTTCCATAGCTTCACAGTACATTTTCTTTTCACCAGTTTTTCTTTTCTATGTGCCCACCTACCGGATTACGGACTTTGCCTTAGTTGTCATTATTGCCGCTCTATCAGGTCTTGCAATCAGTCTGAGCATTTATCGCATTCGTATGCTTGGGGTAAAAGTAAGAAGATCTGGAGCCGGGTTCCTTGGTTCCATAATAGGAGCCAGTGCCGGTGCATGTGGCTGCAGTTCACTGGGATTTGCCATAGTCTCTACCTTTGGAGCAGTTGGTGGAACGGCTACGGCATTTCTTACAAATTATTCAATTCCGTTACGACTGGTTTCCATTGCCATTCTGACATACGCGTACTATACATCTGTTAAAGGAATAATGGGCAAGTGTAAAATCGCATAATCTTCCGTGGCAGATTATTTCGAACTAACCTACAAGTCAGGAATTAATGCTGTCCAGACGTTCTTTTACCATCATCTTTTTTTGTGTTATTGTAACTGAGCTTTTTTCGTTTATATCGAATATTGTTGGAATAGACAAGTTTACTGCAAATAGGCCTCTTGAATAAGATTGCAGTTGCAAGTTTTGAGATCGTGTGAAAAATTAAAAATTTAACAGTTCAGCTTTTCCTTTGTACTATTTAGGCTAATCTTAATTAGTAAAACACCATAGATAAAGAAAATGCAGAGACAACAAAGGGATCATGTTTTTCTTGAATTTACAAAAAGTATCTGTCCCGATTGCAGAGAGGTGGTAGACGCGCATGTATTGATAAGATCTGGCAAGGTATACATGAAGAAGCGTTGTGCAAAGCACGGATTCTTTGAGAGCCTGCTTAGCTCAGATTCGGAAAAGTACCTGGATTCTTACAAATTCAACAGGGCAGGGATGACGCCGTTAGAGTTTGGCACCAAAGTGGTTGATGGGTGCCCTTATGATTGCGGCCTATGTCCGGATCATGAACAACATTCCTGTGTTGGAATAATAGAGATCACAAATGCATGTAACTTGAGATGTCCTACCTGCTTTGCAAGCTCAGAGGGACATGACTTTCTCTCGTTAGATGAAGTCAGCTTTATGTTAGATCAATTCATCAGGCAGGAGGGCAGTCCGGAAGTAGTTCAATTCAGCGGTGGTGAGCCCACAATCCATCCACAAATACTAGACATGATACGCCTTGCCCAAGATAAAAAAATCAAATATGTCATGATGAACACAAATGGAATCAAAATATCAAAAGATGAAGATTTCGTCAGGTCCCTTGCACAGCTAAACCCGGTGATTTACTTGCAGTTTGATGGCTTCAAAAAGGAGACCTATGAAACACTGAGAGGAGAAGATCTCTTAGACGCCAAGATGAAGGCAATAGAAAACATGGAGCGGTACAATATCAGAATCGTCCTTGTGGCAACCATACAGCGAGGAGTAAATGAAGATGAGATAGGAAGTCTGGTTGATTTTGTATTATCAAAAAAGGCAGTAAAAGGCCTGGTACTCCAGCCTACATTCTATTCTGGGAGACATCCAGATGTTGATCCGTTAAACGTTGTAACTTTGCATGAAGTAATAAAACACGCCTCAGAGCAAAGCAATCTTGAAGAGACTGACTTTGTACCAAATCCCTGTTGTTTTCCCACGTGCAACGCATCTTGTTATCTTTACGTAGATGATGAACAAGTAAGGCCACTGGCAAGGCTCGTAAACGTGGAGGAATATCTAGAGTTTTTTATGAATCGCTCCGTGGCTGATCTTGGACAAATAAAAGAATCCCTGAAGATCTTAGGCTCTGGCTGCTGTGGAGCCGCTGATGCTTCAGACAGTAATGGGATGTCCTGTTGTACCATACCTGTAGACCTCAAAGGAATTGAAAAAAACATCAAAGTGATAATGGTGCAGGCATTTATGGATGTCTTCAATTTTGACGTAAAAAAAGTGATGAAGTGCTGTGTGCACGAAATAACCCCTGCAGGAAAGATAATTCCTTTTTGTGCTTTCAACAATGTCCCAAAATACCGGGAGGACACAAACTTGTATTATAGAAACAGAGATGCAAAATAAAGAGACAGACTTTAAACAATGCTGTGCAGATTTTTACCAGAACGAGCTCTCGCAATTTCTCTTTGGGGAAAGCATGCACCCCGGAGGTCTCGGACTCACAGAAGAGATGGCTGAAAAAATCCTCGTTGGAAAAGACTGTACCGTTTTAGATCTGGCGTGTGGGGTGGGAACCACTGCAATCTTTCTTGCAAAAAAGTTTGGATGCGATGTTGTTGGCCTAGATCTTGGTCGAAAAAACATTGAATCTGCAAGAAGAAACTCAGAAAATGCAGGGACTGCAAGTAAGACAGACTTTCAAGTTGGTGACACTGATGAGGTAAAATTTTGTAGTGAGACATTTGATCGTATTGTCTGTGAATGCGCCTTTTGCCTATTCCCTGACAAGACAAAGGCTTCACAAGAGATGTATCGCGTGACAAAAATTGGGGGCAAGATAGGAATATCCGATATTGTGGTAAGAGGGAGTCTGCCTTATGATCTCAAAGATGCCCTTTACCAGTTTACCTGCATCCTTGAAGCAAAAAGTGAGCAAGAATACAGGAAATATTTGGAATCTGCAGGTTTTACAAACATCTTATTTGAAGATAGAAAAGAGGACTTGCTCAAACTCGCTGACGATATAAAAAAGCGACTCTTTGCCGCAGAAGTGTTGATCGGTCTTGGTAAAATAAAAATTAGCCTTGATCTTGACAAAGTCAAAAAGACGCTCCAGCAAATAAGGGCATGCACGGAAACCGGTCTTATCAGCTACACTATGATAACTGCAACAAAGTGAGTCATATGGGAATTGTTCATCTTACGGTATACAAGATAACTGGGAGCCAGCTGTTCTTTAATGTACCATCACGCGTTTGCGAGGAGTGTGACATGACAGTAAATGCTGCAAAGAAAGTGATAAGCGAAATTAATGATCCCAGAGTAAGCCTTGAGATAAAACCCTGGTTGAACAAACTCCTTCCTGCCTTGTTCAAGGGAGGCTGGCACCCTCCAGTGCTTCTGGTAAACGGTACCGTATTTTCTCAAGGTGTGGTACCTGATGGAAAAAAACTAGAGGAGAAAATACTTGAGGAACTTGAAAAGTGAGATTCTTCAAGTGAAATTGCGCTGCATCAACTAATCTTCTTAAAATAATAGAAAAAATGAACGTGGCAAAGGATCATCATTGAAAAATAACACACAAACATTATTAGACACATTCTACTATCCAACCGTAACGGCGGAGATGGGATTTGAACCCATGAACCCACTACGGTCGGAATTTTTCAGATTCCCGCACTGCCTTACTGTGCGACTCCGCCATTCTTCTTTATACAAAATTAGCATAAAAGTTTAGGTAATACCAGTCACTGCATCTGTGAAGTACCTGCTTGATTCGTTTGACGACCTAAACGAGTCTATCGCTTTTTCCAAATCCATTTTTAATTTCATCAAAAGGCGCTTCCTACCTTTGCTTTCCTTGCCCAAAAAAGGGAACTGTCTCCACGGTGAATCCTGATCTCCCCTTCCAGATCCTTTTTCATTATCTTAGCCCAACCACTACCACTTACCGGATCGTATTCGTCATTACCATCCCACGTAAATTCAAGTCTCCTTTCACCACAACATTCGACAACTCTGCCGTCGATTTCTCCATGGACTAGACCAAACTGAAAATCTCCAGTATTTTTTGATCCTATCTTAACATATGCCCGAACCTCCATATTGAAGTAATCGGCATCCCATGTTTCCATTTTGTATATGTGCCAGGTGCCTGCAAAACCATTATCTTTAGCAACCTTTTTGCGCAACTTCGCTTACAAATGATGAATTGCTGTTTAAATCTATAGGAGTTGCGTTGATCTTGTGTTCTTTCCGGGAATTATTTTGCACCTCTACCAAGTTGGTGGAAATGAACCAATCAATTTCAACAAAAATCAATAAACCTGTTTACTAATATTAGCGAACAAAAAATAAGATCTAACCTGCCTGACATTTATTCGTAAACGTTTCTGGTCCAAAAATAAGACCATGATAGTACCCAGTCCCCCCGGACCTGCATCAATTGTTCTTCCGAGTCTTATGATATATCTAATTCCCGTTCTTCTTTTTAAGATACATTTCATTTCAAGTGATGAACTCAGGACGATCAACCATTACAGTACTTGGGTTTGATGATAACGGAAATGCTGTTGGCATACCACGAGAAGAACAGATTCACACAGGAATCTTCGGCGAGGTGGGCTCGGGAAAGAGCACCGTTGATACAATCATGATAAACCAGAACATAAACCGCGAAGAAGGTTTTCTTGTGCTTGACCCGCACGGCTCACTTGCCCAGGATGTATTGCGAATGATTCCTCAATCAAAAAAGGACCGTGTAATCTACATCAGCCTTGATGCTGTAAGACAGTGGGGCAAGACTGTAAAGATAAACCCGCTTGAAGTCAAGACAGGAGACGACAGATATGTTGTTGTCATGAATCTTGTAAATGCGCTTCGAAACATCTATCGAGACTCGTGGGGTCCGCAGCTTGAAGCATTACTAAGAAATGGTGCAAACGCACTGGTTGAGATAGAAGGCTCCACTCTCAGAGATCTCGTAAAAATAATAACAGATGACAGGATGCGCTCGATATATCTCAACAAGGTTGCAAATAGGGATGTAAGACACTTTTGGAATGTCCTCTTTCCGCAACAGTACAAAAGGGATGCGGGACGCTCTGCATACAACAAGCTAGACAAGATCCTGTCAACCCCGCAGGTTGCAGCAATGCTGGATACATCCCAGTCTACAATTGATTTTGCGGACATTTTAGAGTCAGGAAAATGGGTGATAATAGATCTATCCACTGGAGGGTCTGATGATGTGATCTCATTTATGGGAACGATACTAATCAACATGGTCTATGTAGAGGCCAGAAAAAGATTTAGCAGGACTGACATTTCTCCAAAGCCTTTTTTCATGTATATTGACGAGGCTCATCTTTTTGCACCCTTTGCGCTGCGTGAGCTGCTAAATACCATGAGGAAGGCAAACGTCAAGGTTACAATCACGGCCCAGACAATCAACACATTTCCAAGAGAATTTGCAAAGGAGATATCTGCACTTGTAAGAACCATTGTCTGTTTCAAGGTTGACATGGAGACAGCAAACATGTTCAAGACTGTAATGCCGGTACCAGTAGAGACCCTGACATCTATGACACATGGTAGATTTGCATTTTACTCGCAGGGACAAACACCGTTGTCTGGCCTTCTCAAGGCATTTCCTATAGTTGACAGAAAAAAAGATTGGATGGGACTTGCAAGATACAGCATAGAAAAGTATGGCGAGTCTACATCACTGGAGAAATATATCATGCCAACAAAGACACAAAATGAAGCACCACAAGTAACACCTCTTGAGGCTGCAATCTTGCTTTTGTTGTACAACGAAAATAGGGACATGACAAAAGACGAGGTCTATGATTTCATTTCTAAAATGTTTCAAGTAGACAAACGAGACGTATTTGAAAAACTTGAAGACATTTTGGTAAACCAACTGCGACTGGTTGAACGCAAAAATGTTACAGCGGGTGATGGTGATGGAAAACTTGCCACGCGATATGTGCTATCAGTTCTTGCATACAATAGCTTCTTCTCACAGGCTGCAATGGGAAGACGTGCAGGCTCTCCTCTACATCTTGCTACCATATTTATGATAATGCGTATGCAGCAAAAGGCCTTCAAGTTCTGCATCCCAGACCTTGGAGACAGAGGAGCACAAAGGCCGGACCTTTTGATCTTTGAGCCGCAACTTCTACAGGATAAGAACAAGACAACATCATATGACCCTCTGTACTGGTCTGAAAAAATAATTGCAGTAGAAGTGGAGACTGACCCAACAAAGCACGAATCACAGCTTGTTGAGAATTTTAGGAAAAATTTCGAGCTTGGTTACGAGATTTGGTTTGTAGTATTTTCTCAAAAGCACAAACAGTATATCATGGATACAATGAACAAAAATGGAATTGCAGAAGAGTTCTACAATGTCACACTTGTTCCGCCGGAATCAGTAGAGCGTATCTCAAACACACAGAACAATTCTGTTACTCATCTTACTCCAGAGGAACTTGAAGTATACAATGCTCTAAAAGATGGGGGAACGGTACCATGGATTGCAGAAAAAACACGCTTTTCGTCATATGATGTAATGGGCATACTGTGGAAGCTTGAACAAAAAGGAATAACAGAGCGTGGGTATGCTGAGACAAAAAATACAGAGCATGATCCTGTGTCAGGAAAGATCACCGAGACCAAAAGACAGGAATATTTTATTCCAACAGAAGAAGGTAGAAAACTTGTAGAATCTCCGAATAGATCTGCCGTAAGCGTAACAAATAACAAAACAGAAACTCCACAAAAGACAGAGTCGATAGCAGAAGGAAATAAAAAAAACGTCTTGGAGAAACCTGTTTTACAGGAAGGGTTTGACTTTAACCTGCTTAGCGACAAGGGACTAAAGGACCTCGTCACGAATCCAAAGTACGGCAGTCTTGCAAAAAAACTTCTTGAAAACCGCAGATATTATGTGAAAATAGTGGGCGGCGAGGTCAGAATGCGTAAGAAACATTCTTGATATGTCAGGAAAGGAAGATGACCTGCTGCCGTCAACCGTGTCGGCACTTGAGAGAGGCAATGGCAAGGTCGTGTTTTACCAGCCTTAAATTGCATTGATGCTCACACTGGAGGATGAAAGATCAGTACGTCAGGATAAAAAAATCGGATCTCGAGCTTATTCTTACACGGATAGGCGAGATGAAAAAGAAGCTTGGCGAGCTCACGAGGTAGGGCAGGTTTCTTTTCCTGCCCGACCCAACAGGTGTGTTAGAGTCTTCTGCATCCCGGCAAGCTGGTCCTCAAGCTCCAGAATCTTCAAGTTGTCTTTCTGTTTTGCTTCTTCAAGCTCGATTGACATCCTTGACATCTCCTCTTCATGCAGGGGTGTACCGCACCATCCGCAAAGCCTCTGGCTGCGGTGGTTTGACCTCTTGCATCTAGCACAAGTCAGGGTCTGCGACTCTGGAGGCTTTGCTGGCCTGCCGCCGTACGTCTCCTCTATCTTTGCATAGAGATCGGTGTTGGCCATGTGCAGGTAGATCCTCGGCATCTTGGATCCAAGAACCCATCCGTACTTTAAGCACAGCTGCGCCTCCGTGAATCCAAGCCTTGCGTCACGGGTGGCGGCTGTGTGCCGAAAGAGGTATGGCATGACATGCTTCTTTATTCCAGCTTTCTTGCCAAGATCAGCCAGCATGTTCTTGAATGCGCGGTACGACCACTGTTCGTATCTATTGGTACTCGAGAATCCGATCCAGAGAGGGGCCTCTGGATCATCTCGGAATGGATGCGTGTTCAGCCAGGCAGTTACAAGCGGGACTGATTTGATTATCAGAATCATACGCTCGCCAGTCTTTCCACCACCATTGTGCGCAAGACGGCAGATTACTCTCTCGTCTTGAAGTAAGATGTCCTTGACCTTCATGGTCAGGAGTTCACCGGGTCTTGCTCCGACCTCATCATCGAGTGCAACAGCGGCCTTTATCATTATCCACTGGGCAGCCTGGATCATAGAGTTTACCTCGTCGTCAAGCAAGAGGTCTGAGGGAAGGAAGCGCTGACCAGGTTTTATCCCGCTGTTAAGGTCTTCCACCTCCGGCGGATAATGGTGTTTCCTCCTCCAGCTGTTATACTGTTCAGGCGGGGCCTTGAGCCACTGGTAGAATCTCTTGAGAACTGTCGTGTAGTCTTTCTTGGTGTTGGGCTTGTATTTTTCCGATTCGTTGATCTGGATGCTTAACCGCTTGATGTCCTCTACCGTTGCCTCTCCCAGACCCCTCGTAGAGTGGGTCAGGGCAGAAAGAACCTCTGCTGCTATCTTGAGATGGTTCACATACTTTGTAACCCGGCCGACTGAGACTTTCTGGCCACGCAGAACCCAGCTGAATCTTTCCAGCAACTCCTTGTCGACAGGGCATATCACCTGAGACTTTTTCACCCGGGCCAGTGCCTGCTCCAGCTTCCTCGAGTAATTGTGTATGTCCCTCATAGGGAGATAAGCGGTACGTGTCTTAAAAGCGGGAAGGCATTTGTCTGGAAGAGAACTGTATCTGGGATGTTGGTGCTCCAGCCGGGATTTTCATCGTTCAGAATTTGAACCCGGGTCGGAGGATTGAAAGTCCTCCATGCTTGACCGGTCTACACCACTGGAGCCTGACCTGCATCCTGTTTCTTATCCATAAAATCCTTTTGAAGACATTCAAAAGATTTTTTTAGTGCCGAATTTGATAAATCGCATGAATTCTCTCATTGAAAGAATTGATAAAATTGTTGAAGAACAGAGTTTGCTTAAACATAAATTCTACGTA
>JBOGQT010000030.1:0-14665 GCA_050749105.1 Nitrosotalea sp.
TCACATTGTTAGTGAACAAGGTGTCACAATTTTTTATTAACCAATACGCGTAGATAGGTTAGAAATGAATTCAATGAATCTAACCAGCAACAAAAAAATGCTTGCCATGATTCTGGGCGTAGCAGTGATTGCTACGTTTGGAGCATCGTTAGCATATGCACAAACATCTACAACCACTCAGACCCCTACAAAGATTGTAGGATCCGTCAACCTTCCAAAGAATATTCTATCTGAGGTTAAGGTACCGTTTGCTACAGCAGCAGCTACTGCAGCAGGTGCACCAGGTATAACCAACGGACAGATAATCAGCGGAGGATTGAGAGCAGTACAGGGATCCCTAGTATACAGCTTTAAGGTAACTGATGGAACAAGCGTCTACTCTGTAATAGTAGATGCTGGAAGTGGCAGCATATTGCACACTTCTGCAGCCCATCCATTGTCATTAGGCGCACTGGGAATTGGTGGTCATGGAATGATGCATGGTCACATGGGATCAGGTGCATGGAAACAAAAGTCCTCTACTACAACAACTCCACCAACTGGAACTCAGTAGTAGAACCAACTTTTTTCTATCTTTATTTTATTTTTCACTACAAATCATCTTCAGATATCACGTTAGTACCAATTGATGAATCTGTATGTTTGAGAAAGGTTCATTCTTTTGATCTAAACAGAAAATATAACCAACATGCATATTCGGAGCCATTATTCTAGCAATTTCTTTATTGTTCTAGAAGCCAATACTAGAAAAATAGTGGTGGAAACAATCAATGCTAGCATGTCAATTGGTAAATTTTCATAGTTTCCTGTAAGTAGCATTGACCTTATTGCATCTACCACATAACTGAGCGGATTTGCTATCGAGACATACTGAAGCCAAAGCGGCATTACAGAGATTGGATATATTGCATTACTTGCAAAGAAGAGTGGCATGGTTAAAGCCTGACCAATTCCCATCATTCTATCCCTAGTTTTCATGTACGAGGCAAGAAGCATAGAAAGACTGGAAAAACACATGGCAAACAGTATGACAATTACAAAAACACCTGCAATGTCAAACGGATCAAGTCTAATCTTAACTCCTATCAATAATGACAGGACAAATATCATTATGGCTTGGAAAACTCCTCGCAAGCTTGCTGCTAGGGATTTACCCAAAACTATAGATGAACGGGGTGACGGAGTTGATAGGAGCTTGGTAATTATCCCTACATCTTTTTCCCATACTACGGTTATACCATAAAAAATTGAAATAAACAAGACAGATTGTGCCAAAATTCCAGGAGTGATAAACTGGATATATGAAAAGTTTCCAGATGGCATGGCACGTATAGTGTTAAAGGTTTCACCAAAAACCAGTAACCAGAGAGCTGGTTGTAGTATCCTAGTCCAAAGCTCAGTTGAATCATGACGAATTTTTCTTGCCTCCATCTCAGCTATTGTAACTGAACTCATGATGAATCTTCTAAAATTCATCGCGAATGTCTCACAAAATCGCGACGTGCTTTACGTATATCTTTGTATAATCCATCTTCAAGTCTTCGCTTGGCATACTTCATGAAAACATCATCCAAGTTTGCTTTGTTAATCGAGATAGATTCTACCTTGATTTCATGGCTTCTGAAAAAATCTGCAATAAGTGGGATCGCCTCTTCACCATTAGTTGTTAGTATTTGGATAGATTTTTCATTGTTGTGTGTAATCTTGCCTATTTCTTTTGGAAATGATACAGCTGGACAGTTGGATGCAAAATTAACCGTGACAATATCTCCTCCCACATCCTTTTTTAGATCAACAGGGCTTCCCAAAACAGCTATCTTGCCTTCTGACATTATTGCTATTCTGTCACAGAGCTCATCAGCTTCACCCATATCATGAGTCGTGATTAAAATTGTAATGCCAAAATCTTGATTTAATTGCTTGATGCGTTTCCATACCTGTTTTTTTGATGAAGGATCAAGACCAATGCTTGGTTCATCTAAGAGTAGAATCCTTGGTCGATTGACAAGTGCTTGCGCTATTTCCAATCTTCGCATCATTCCTCCGCTATAACGCTTGACAAGATCATTTGCCCTTTCCAAAAGATCCATGTACTCTAGTGCATTTCTTATTCTCTCACTGCGTTCTTTCTTATCCACGTATGATAGCTTGGCAAATATCAGCAAATTTTCATATGCGGTAAGATCAGTATCAACAGATATGCTTTGTGGTACATATCCTAACATTTCTCTTACAGTTTCAGGCGATTTGGAAACATCGATTCCAAACACATGTAATGTTCCTGAAGTTGCCCTGGCAAGAGTAATTATCATCTTCATAGTAGTAGTTTTGCCTGCACCGTTTGGGCCAAGTAATCCAAATATCTCGCCTTGTTTTACTGAGAAGCTTATGTCATCCACTGCCCTAATATTATCACGATAAATTTTTGTCAAATTACTTGCTCCTATGGCAATCACACTAGGAGTTTCTAGATTGTCAGGATCGGAATTCATCCAATCTACTGATGTCATATAGTGTAATATAACGGAATCATACCGTGTCACAACTTTACAACTGCCTATCCTGATCGTAAAATAGACAATGTTATTGTTGCATTCAAATTACAACCTTATCTTTGTTATCATACATTACAAACCAATTTAGGATTTTTTATTTTAAAAATTTCTGAACTGATGTTTACACTCTATGTGTAAATCTCAGTCCAGTCTTGGTAGAGATTGCAATTATCGATATTATCGCGATTGCAAGTACTAGAGCTGCGATTGCACCGAATTCTGGAACTACGAATGTTCCGATTATCTCTATCTGTGATGTTCCATCAGTAAATGGAATTTGGAGTGTTCTTGCTGCATTGGTACTGCCAGCCTCCTGGAATTGATCGTTTTCCTGACCGTCATTTAGTACAAAGAACTGGTCGTCGGTGCCATCAGTCTTCTTTGCATCAATCAAGGCTCTAGGCATGGTAACTGTCAACATACCATCACCTGTTGTTTGTATTGTTACAATGAGCGATTTGGAGTTAGTATCTGCTTTGATATCAAGAACCTTTCCATTTGTTATACTGTAAGTTACTGAAGAGTTGGTACCATCTACTGGAATTGTAGTTCCTGAAGAAACATGTGAGCCTGAAAACTGGAATGTTACAGTAGCAGATCTATCAGGTCCACCATATTGCAAATATGCAGAGTATACACCAGCAGCCTGCCACAAGGCTCCACCGGCGGTTAGACTTGTAGAAAAGGACTTGTCAGAACCCACTTGGATCTGGCTTATCGTTACTATGTTTCCTACTGGATTTCTCAAAATCAGTGTAAGAGGATTATCACCAAGATAGTCTCGTGTCGTACCTGAAATTGTTATCTTGTCACCATCATTATAGGACGGTTTGTCTGTTGTGACTACAATTTCTGGTGTTGTTCCCGTAGATACAATTTGACCTGACTGAAGAGTAGCATTTGTTATCATGTAAGAAGGAGGATAAGGTAGATTGGCTGGAACTGTAGGACTTGTAGTTGAGGAATTTGAGCCTGAAGACTGAGTCATTGACATTGAAGAGTTCGAACCTGTTGAAGGTGGAGTCATGGTCATAGAAGAGTTAGAACCCATTGTAGAATTGGTTGAGTTAGAAGCGGCAAATGCTGGAACCGTGGCAACTGCACTAATCAAAATGCTGAGTAATACTAGCCCTTTAGCGTTAATTCTCACTAAGACCGAGTTTGTTTTCGAGTATTTAAGCAGTTACTAAAAATTAATTAATTTTTGAATGAATTGCAATTGGCAAAATTCTTCATTTTGTCAGTCAATAATAGCACCAAAACTTGAAATGGATTGATTCAACAGCGTGAGAAGTATGTTTGTTTTTAACATACATTTTGCTAATAGCAAGATCACACATAACAGAACAATTGCAGAATGAACAAAAAAGCATTACAAAGTGCATGAACTGTAAAGAAATCATAGAGTTTTACTGGGAACCAAAGTACAATGGACATAGAGGACGATGTGTCAAATGTTCTACAAATTGGCCTGAAATCTAGTCATCAGATTGGATTTCGTGATGCAGTCGTTTACATCTCCCTTATGAAAAACATATTTTATGACTTTTGTTTAGGACACAACTGTAGAATGTCATATGTGCAAATAGTCACAGGTGGAAAAATTGATATTAAAGTAGCAATTATTTGCAATCAAAATTTCACCTATGCTTAAAATCTTCACATACAAGTTACCAAGGTTCTACAATGTATCATATTATCTCAAGATCCCTTCATACATCAAATGCATAAAGAAAACAAGATGATGTTCGCTTGATACACCATACTAAAAATAAATGGAATAAATTTCCGACCATATTTTTGCTCATAACATGTGTGTTTTGTTCATCTCTTTTAGGCGGTTTTACTGTTCTACCAGCAATGGCAGATAACAGCTCCTTGATATTTACCAGTAGCAATAGCACATCAGTCTCTAATACTCCAGATTCTACAACTGTGACAGTCTCTCCCAGTTCAGCAGTAGGAAGCCCTGGAACACCTACAACATTTACTGTAACTGTTACTGATACTTCAGCATCACCCATTACACCTACTGGAACCATATTATTGAGCGACAATGGTGCTGGCGGCACGTTTAATCCCGCAGCATGTACACTGTCATCGGGTAGTTGTATGACGTCATACACACTCTCCACAATCCCTCTATCCACTATCACAATAACTGCAAGCTATGGTGGAGATACTACACATAGTACAAGCAGTGGAACCGCATTGTTGTCTGTAATCACACAATCTGGCTCATCACCATCTACAACCACACAGTCTACTAGTCCAACTACATCCTTACCATCAACTACATCCAGTTCAACAACATCTATGCCATCAGTTAGTCAAGTGATAAACATACCAGAAGAGATTTTCAGTAAAGCTATATCGATAATAGAGAACATATTTCAGAAACTTTAGTAATTAACTTGCATTTTTATTAAATCTTGAGACAATTATCGTTTTTTATTATGTGTCACCTTCAACACATAGACGATTTATAACAAATTATGATATATTGCCAAGTAACATGACTAATAAGGTAACAAAATACAATTTTTTGGTTTTACATGGAAATTTCAATCTGCATATTCGTGCATTGCAAATATGTAAGTTAAAGAATAGTACAAATCGAGTCCAGAAGTGTAATTTCGATTTAATTAATTTAACAAATGGTTGTACATACATTCACATTTTATGATTTGGGTCAGCTGTAAACAGTATTACTATACATGAGTGCAGTAGTAGAGTTAGAGTCCATAGCAAGCAAATATGCTTCAGAAGCAATCAGACAAGAAGAAGCAGGTGCAAGAGGCATGGCAATTACAAGCTATCAAAGGGCTGTTGACGCACTCCTTAAACTGATTCAACTTTTTCCTGAAAATCCGATAAATACAGTATACAAAGATCGTTGTAACACATACCAGTCCAAGATAAAGTCACTACGAGGATACGAGGAATCTAGTCCAGATTCTGGTAATAGAGCAGAACCCGACATAAAGCCAAACCCAGACATGAAACATGGTTCTACTGCAAATGCCCCCACGTCTGGCGGGGAATTCGACAAGATGATAATTAAAGAAAAACCAAATGTTAGTTGGAGTGAAGTGATAGGGCATGAAGATGCCAAAAGGGCATTACGCGAATCCATAGTGTACCCCACCAAGAGGCCAGACTTGTTTACATTGGGTTGGCCCAAGGGCATTCTTTTGTATGGACCTCCAGGATGTGGCAAGACTCTTCTTGCAGCTGCGTCTGCCAGCGAAATTCAGGGAGACTTCATAAATGTAGATGCAGCAGCTGTGATGAGTAAATGGCTTGGAGAGGCAGAGAAAAATGTTTCAAAATTATTTGGTATGGCACGAAGTTATGCAACAAATAACAATCCAGTCATATTGCTTATTGATGAGGTTGATTCTCTTCTTGGAGATACACATAGTGAGAATGGCGGAGAAGTAAGAGTCAAAAACCAGTTTCTCACAGAGATGGACGGTATCAGTAGTAAGGGGAAAAATACGCAGATGTACGTAATGGCTGCAACAAACAAACCATGGAATCTGGATTGGCCGTTCCTTAGAAGGTTTACAAAGAGGATCTACATTCCGCTTCCTTCTCTTGAAGCTAGAGAAAACTTGTTTTCGCTTTATATTTCAAAAATAAAAAGTGACCATTCAGTTGACTTGAAAAAACTTGCGTTAGCCACAGATGGTTATAGTGCAAGTGATATCAAAGACATATGTCAATCCACACAATTACAAATAATTGATGAATTTTTTGAAAAGATGGATTTACAGAAAAAGGATATTGCCGGAGGAGCCCAGCCTAGAGAGATAACTATAAAAGATTTCGAAGATGTTGTTTCAAGACGAAGACCTAGTGTTAACAATGAGATGCTTGACAGATACAGCAAATGGACCAAGGAATTTGGTGCCCTGTAAGCACCAAAGCACATCCCGAAAAATCATATCAGTAAAAACTTTACGTTCCTAAATTTTTTTTAGGAGAGGATTTGAAAAATCCCTTTGAAAAATATTCGTTTTTACTTGTAAAATCAAAGACAGATTCCTTATCTTTACTTACCAGTTTTTCATAGATTCCACCTATGCCTTCTCCTACTCGAAATGCAAATTGGTCATTTTTTGCTGCAATGTAGTACACTTTCTCTTTTACCTCTTCTGGAAGTACGCCAAAATGGTATCCCATATCATATGCAATCTCAAAGGCAAATACTTGATGTTCTTCTGCAAATTTCATAAGTGTGCCCAAAGAATCTGATACGGCAAGTTTTCTAATGTGTCTTGAAATACTGTGTCCGAGTCCTCCTGCAAAATACGGGTTCTGGTGAGCAAAAACTAGAATCCAATCTCTCAATTTCCAAGAAAATTTTTTGAATTTCCACCCGGCTCCATGCCCAAGTGACCATGCAAACGTTGGATTTTTTGATGAGAGTGACATGATCTTATTTCTTTCGACATCTGTGAGGTTATCAAATTTGGAACCAAAAAAGACCCCCAATTCATAGTCTACTTCTGGATCAATTCCCACATGCGCAGATAAACTGGTTCCTATCTTTTTCTTGGTAACATTAAGATCATGTACCATCTACATCAAATATAGAAACTAGGTCGGATTACAATATAATCCATAATTTTCCAAGTCTGAGACAGTTTTCTAAGTAATCTTGACTATTCCGCTAGATACTAGATATTGAATACCTTTTATGAAATCGTCATCTGATATCTGTCCTTGAGCCCACCATCCGGCATTTGTTTTGACCCAAGCCGGAATCTGCTGTGATGAGGATGACGTCTGGTTGACCTGTGTCGGCGGTATCTTCATTATTCCTTGCTGTATCAAATACTGTACACCCTGTATGAAATCAGAGTCTCCAACCTGGTTTTGAGACCACCATTTGGCGTTATTTCTAACCCAGCTTGGTATAGGACTAGACGAGGAATTTTCCACTGTGTTTTGAGTTACTGGCGAATTTCCATTACTGCTACTTGTAGACGTTGAATTTTGTGAAGGACACGGAGGCATCTTAAAACCTGTTTGATTACCATAGTGGTGAGTTCCATTACCCATCATCATCCTAGTTCCATTTTGACCATACTGATGCATCGTGTTACCAGTCTGGTTTCCATATTGTCCAGTATGATGTGTTCCATGCGTACCGTGACCCGTGTGCGGAAAACATGGGTTATGCATTAATCCTGTCTGATTCATTCCTTGCATAGGTTCCATTCCCTAAGGGGGTTGCTGAGCCAGAACAGGAATTGAACCATATCCTAATCCAGATAATAAGAAAGTAAATACCAGAACTAGTGCAAATATCCTAGTTTTTAGGAATGTATGATTATACCCCACCATAGCGCTCTTTTATTATTTCATATATTTTAGAATTGAGAAACATTGTTCTCTTTCTTTAATAGTTTAACATATGTAGATCTTAGATCTAGATTATAATTTTAATTCAAGCAAGTTACGAAGTTCTTTACATCTGTTTCGTATTGTCATCTCGGTAGTTGAAGACGACGCCAATACAATATCCTTTTGAGATTTAGATTCACCATGAATCTGACATGACACATACAGTGCAGCAGATGCAAATCCTACAGGATCTTTTCCTGAGGAGATTCCAATTTTCTTTGCGTCTTCTAGAATCTTGAGTGCTGTACGCTTTGTCCTTTCTTTTGCATTTACCTTGCTTGCTATGAAAACAAGACATCTAATTGGATCTGCTACTGGCATATGCAGATCTAGTTCTTGTACGAGTTTTCTATAACTCCTAGACAGAGTTTTTCTATCAACGTTGGCAATACCTGCAATCTCTGATAGAGTATGTGGGATCTCATTTTTCCTGCAAACTGCATAAAGCGACGCTGCAACAATTATAGAGGTAGAACGACCTTTGCAAAGGCGGTTCAGATGTGCTTTTCTGTAAACATATGCAGTCTCTTGAACCATAGCATTGGACAGTGCAAGTTTGTCTTTTAGTCTTTCAAGTTCGGAAAATGCTTGACGATAATTTCGGTCTTGAGACGAATTTGTGCTAGTCCTGTGGTCCCACATGCGTAGCCTTTCAATTTTATCTCGCGTATCAAATGGAATTGGTTTTCCAAAGGCATCTTTACCAGAACTGCCTATCACGGTATTGAGGCCCATGTCGTGCATGGCAAGAGATGTTGGACTTCCAACCCTTGACTGGGTTGACGAGTCGTCATAAGATCGCCACTCAGGCCCAGATTGTTCCAGACTTTCTTCATATACAAGACCGCAATGTTGACAGAATAGTTCTCCTATACTAGAGTCAACTGCCATCTTTTGTTGTCCACATCTTGGACAATTTTTTGAATACCATACTTCCATTTTATTTCACTTTACTCGCTATTTTTTCTCCAAGTTTACACAGATTAGACCCCAAATCACAGCTAACATATAGTAAATCCTCACCTAGAGAAAACATCAATGCCGCAATCTTTTCTCGCTTGATTATGACATAGTTTACCTTGCCTAACGTTCCATCAAACTCACGATGCATCCTGATAATCAGTGCCGCCTCAGTCAACACAACCTCGCCATCTTTTCTACCTATAATAGGCACAAGCCCAGTCCTAGTCCTAGAAGCAATAGGTTTTCCATTGTCCGTGGTTGCAACTACAAAACGTATCTTTGGATCTAATTTGATTATCCGATCACAGATATGCTCACATCGTTCCATCATGTTTTGATGATACATTTTCCACACGCTGGGGCGATAAGAAAAGTGATAATAGACATACGATCAAAACCAGTTATCGCAGTACTCGCCACAAAATTAAGACAGTAGATAGCGTATAATGATTTACGCTACTTTGTTAAGGAACATTGTTAATGAAGGATATTGTTTGTTGTACAAAAAATCGCAGTATTTTTTTCTTGATAAAGATAGATTTTCTATCAGTTATCTGTAGTTGAAACAATAGTCATTGATCAAATATTGAAAAAGAGACTAGTTTTGGCTTTAAACTTGGATTTATTCATGTTTGTGGTAACGCGACATGGATCTCTGTACCTTTTCCTTCACCTTCAGATTCTGCCCATATTTTTCCACCATGTGTCTCAACTATACCTTTACAGACTGCCAGGCCTATCCCCGAACCACCATGTTCTCGTGTAGTAGATGTATCAACCTGGTAGAACTTGACAAAGATTCTATCAAGTTTGTTTTTTGGTATTCCAATTCCATTATCTTTTATTATGATCTTGTCGTTTGTGCCATCGGAGTATAGTTTTATAATTATCTGGCCGTTCTGTTTTGGGCAAAAATCTAGTGCATTGTTAATCAGATTATTTATGACCTGTCCTATTCTCAATTTGTCGCACATGCAGAACAGATCAGGTTGAAGATGTAATGAAATTTTGACGCCGTATTTTTCTACGTTTGGCTTTCCGTTCTCAACTACCTCATGTATTATATCCGCAAGATTATTATTTTCTTTGTTTAGCTTCAATTGTCCAAGCTCAATCTTTTGCACATCCAACAAATCAGACATTAGTTCCATGAGATAGTGTGTGTTAGATTTCATTATCTCGAGCCTATATTTCTGATCATCAGTCAACGCACCAAATTTTCCGGCAAGTAGTATATCCACATAGCCTTGAATTGGCACTAGCGGTGTCTTTAACTCATGTGTTATCATGGCAAGAAATTCTTCCTTAGATTTTTCCACATTACGTAGTTCTTCATACTGTTCACGTATGCGTGCTTCACTTTCCTCTACTTTCTTTTTTGCATCATAGAGTTCAGTGATATCTTTAATCACAGTGTTGCTCCCCATTTGATCACCTTGGTAAAATGTAGTAGCGCTCAATAATGAAGGGAAAACTGTTCCATCTTTTCTTTTCAACCATATTTCTTTATTTATAACTCTCATGCCTTTTTTCCATGAGTTGAAGACTTCATTCATGTAATCAAGACTCTTCTCCGCGGTATTATCGTAAATTGACATACCTATTATTTCATTTTTTGAATATCCTAGATTTTTTGCATATGATTCATTACAATCCATTATTGAACCACTTGAGTTTACAGTGCGCAGCAAATCAGGCGATGTATCATACAAACTTTGATATTTTTTCTCAGTAGTAGTAAGCAAGAGATTTGTCTTTTTTAATTCTTCAAATTGCTCGTTTATCTTTGCTTGGTTTTGTTCTATCGTTATTTTTGCCTGATAAACATCAGTGACATCCCGAAGTGATACTGTTCTTCCTGTAACTTGCCCGGTTTCATCGTATATGCTGGTTCCAGAAAGCAGAGTAGGAAATTCACTTCCGTCTTTTCTTTTCAACCAAACTTCTAGATTTGATATAATACCGCTAGATTTCCATTCCTCAATTCCTTTCGTCAACTCGTCATAGCTTCTTGCAGATGTATGTTCGATAAGAGATCTTCCTATTATTTCATTTTTTGAATATCCTAGATTTTTTGCATATGATTCATTACAATCTATTATTATACCATAAAGGTTAATGGTGCGCAAAAGATCTGGCGAATTTTCATAAAGGTTCTTGTATTTCTTTTCCAGCGTTAAGAGTATCTCGTGAGTCTTTCTAAGTTCCTCATATCGGATTCTTGCATGTTCTTCAGCATCTCTTGTTTTTTCAAAGGCCTCACGAATAAGTGAGATATCTTGAATGGTTATGAGATATCCGCTGATATTTTTATTCTCGTCTGATATTTTTGCACCTCTACACACGCCAAAAAATGTGCTGCCATCTTTTTTAATTATCAATAGCTCTATCAAAGGCCCTATTCCTTTTTCCTTCATCTCGCTAAATCCATCCAATGCAGTTTTTTTGTACTGTTCTACAATGAAATCAAAGCATGATGTACCAATAATATCATCTTTAGAATAACCCGAGTGGTCTAGCATACGTTGATTGACATCCAAGATTGTACCGTTCTTGTCCAACGTACAGACGAGATCTGGTGAAATCTCGTAGAATGTTTTATACACACGTTCAAGTACACTCGGCGGAATCATTTGCTATTATATGACACATATTATTTTTAAGTTAATAGTATATGTTATTCAAACGCATACAAACAAAGTGTAGTGGACTCATATAATCAAGATAAACTAAATAGTCATGAACGTAATAAGTCATTTAATGAATAATAGAGTGTTACGGTACATTGCAGCTGCGTGTACCGTAATCGCCGGCATAATACATCTTTCACTCGTACACCCAGCTCATGGTTCGTTATCAAACATAACAATCTTCTTCCTAGTAGCAGGTATACTTCAGTTATTCTGGGTATTCCAACAGTAAAGATATGGAATTATGTAGGATGTGGAGGGACTGCTATGCTTATTGCAATTTGGACCATTACAAGAATGCCAAATCCGATAACAACAAGAGCCCTGCCCATTAATGAAATTAGTATTATTGAAGAATCTGTGCAGATTGCCTTTATTTTATTGACAATACTTAGTTTGCGCAAAAGCAACTCACATAAGATAATGCCGTGACAATATTACTTCTGTCTTTACGCGCATAGGAAAAATTTAGTTGTTCAAAATCTTTTGTTTTTCACATCAGTATCTTTCATTAGTTTTCAACATTGATTTGAAATTGTGCAGTCTCAGAGATAGGCATGAACCAGATTCCATCCACCTCAACTATCACGTTGTAAGCTCCCGTATCCTGAAATTGGTATGGTACAGTAACAGAGCCTTCTGTAGTATGTAAAAATGGTGTTGCATATACCTGGTTGTCTCCTTTCATTATTGTGACTTTGTAATCAACGTGCTCTTCAATTGAATTGGTTTGATTGTCTATGAAATCAATCTTAAGTTGGGTTGGTTGACTAGTATTTGGAGTCACGGGATCTGTCAATATTCCTATCCTGAGGTTTTGGCCATTAGAAGAGTTGGTGGTTTGTGTAGCATTGTTTTTCTCCACAGTATACAGCGCCAGCATTCCACCTTGAATGTGATCGTTTACATGACAGTGATAGAGCCAAGTGCCCAGATTATCTGGATACATGTCCAATACCTTCATGCTCATTGGAAGAAGCTCTACCATGTCTGTGCGCATGCCATTCATCAATAACGTGTTTCCGTGCCAATGTGGAGCATGGATGTCACTTTCTCCCCCCATGCCTGCTACATACCAACGCACATGTGTGTTCTCTTTCATTGTCAATCCGGGGAGATTTCCAAAGATGTAGCCATTTATTGAATATTTCAAGTTGCTTTCCCAAAAGTTTGGATCTGTATCGTTATAATACAGGTTGGCCTCTGACGCATTCTCTCCAGCAAAGGTCTCAAGATTATGCACAATGTATGGGCTTTGAGTTTCATTAAATATTGTGAACAATGTAACAAATTCTTGGTCTACTCCCTTTGGAGTTCCGTCATGATTTGCTTCACCATGCCTTGTTATTATTATTGGTCCGACAAGTCCTGCATTTGTATCTCCAATCTCATTAACATGAGAGTGATACATCCACAATATCGAGCTAGGATCATCGGGTCCAGGACCTGCTCTTTCTGGTACATTCCAGATGTATGTGAAATTTCCACCAGGTGGTACTGCTTCACCTGGCTTTTCAGAATCTGGAACTCCATCATTGTATGGTGCTCCCTCCGAAGCCTTGTCATACAAAACACCGTGTGGGTGCATGCTAACAGGAATACGACAATTATTCTTGAATACAATTTTGATAGTATCTCCAACCTCAGCATGAATTACAGGTCCCAAAATGCCAAGATGTTGCCACTGCTGGGTTCTGGTTTGAAGCGTAGTAAATGTACCATCAGTGTATCCTTGGTAGAGACATTTCAGATATACACTGCCTATCCTGTCCACACAATTTTGTGTGTAGAGAGCTGTTATACCATCAGCTGAAAGTGGCTTGCCTGTTATCACATTCATGCCTGTTGGCGCATAGTTCCAATTTACTTCATTTGCAGCTATATAGTACGTTCGGGTTACACCATTATATTGTGACGGTGTTGCTGTTTGAACCACCATGGGTGTAGTCGGTTGTTGTTGTGAATGGTCGGTAAAAGTATAAACGGTAACTCCAGTCAATGCTGACGCCAATGCAATAACGATACCAAATAATACAATTGTTTTAGATGTCAAGAAATCATCTTCCTCCTATGTATCATACTAGATTCACAAGCCAGCCCACCATGAAGCCGACAAAGAGACCAATGTAGACGGCTCTCTGGTTTAAGACTGATGTTAGTGTACGGCCAGGGTGTTCCTTCATCACAAGTTTCTCGTCATATGTAGTCTGCGTTGTGACATCGGATTCTTTGAAGAGTATCCTGAACATTGGGAGTATGACATATAGTATGGTACCTATTGCTAGGCCGTAAAATATCAAATCAATGACATTCGAGTTGTAGTAATATCCAATACCTCCACCTACTATTGTTGGAACACCTCCTATCAGGAACATCAACAACAGTGCACCCAGTCTCTTATCCAATTTTCCCGCAAGAGGTGCAGCTATTGGGAAACCTTCCGTCAAATTCTGAATGGTAAACCCTACTAGTATCACAAGCGTCGTTCCTACAAGTCCGTACTGTACGCTTGATGCTCCATAAACCAGTCCTTCCGATAAATTCTGGAACCCCATTGCAATTGCGATTATCAGGGCCAGCATGATAGGTGACAATCCTTTCTTTGATCTATTTTCAAGGAAATGCAATACAAGAAATCCGATAGCTACAGAGGCACCAAAGATACCATCAAAAAATGGCGAGGTACCATATCCTTGCAACGAACCGTTGAGCAAAATTGGTCCTACATCAGAGTATATGTCAGCCATGAGAAAGACCAAGATTCCAACAGCAGCAGCGTTAAGAAACTTGATTTTTCTATCACCCATTTTCTTTCGGAGTACAATTGGTAGTGACAGATAGACTGAAAGACCCATGATTGCAGAAAGAACTAGTGTTGCTATGAAGTCAACCAATTTTAGTTTCCTCCTACCATACAAACTGGATTATTACTACAATGAAGATGTGCTCCTGTAAGTATTGTACTTCCCAGGTCTACGCCTTGCATGTTTACACCGTCAAAATTGGCATTGGTCAAGTTGTCATCGGCAAACCCAGCATTTT
>JBOGQT010000031.1:0-19474 GCA_050749105.1 Nitrosotalea sp.
GATGTGTATGTAGTTGAAACCATATACGACATTTTTTCCTTCGTCAATTCTCCCCGATACACAAAACAAATGTGGTCAGAAATTCCATTACCTGATGGTTGTGTAAAAATAGCGTTAGATAAAGAAGTCTATCGCAACCCAGAATTTTCAGAGCCAAATTCAACCATTTTTAAAAAATTCATCATCCCCATAGTCAAAGGACATCACATTTACAAGATAAAATACAAATTCAACTACGAACCGACAAATCACCACACAATAGATATTCACTTCCCTGTTGAAACATTTATTGTAACAACACAGTTCCAATCCCCACCTCCATCACCTCCCAAACTGTTTATTCCTTGCGAAGAAAATCATTTCTACCCTCTTGAAAAATCTACCGATACAACATACACAATTACACTGAAAAACATTAACCAACTCACCCCAATCCGCTTAGATTGGGAACATCCAACTCAATTATCAACAACATAAACCCTAACCCTGTTCATCGCCAAGCAGTTCCCATATCCCCTCAACTGACTCCATTAGAGTTTTAATGTCCCTGGCTTGCTTGGCGATTACTTTATCCTTTGCTGTTTCAAGACTTTGTATCTTTTCATCTTTGAGTTTATTCTGAATTTTCAATCTTTCACTATCATCAATTGTTAAATCAAGAATTGCCTTTTTGTATTCTGTAAATAACACATCGTTAGTAACAATATGATAAAAAGTATCAAGGGGTATGGTCTTGTTAAAATGCCCCATCATCTTCTCCGCAATACTTGGATTAATCTCCCGATTATTTTTCAAGTTCGTATTGAAAAATTTGCGAAAACCGTGCATTAGGGGGGTGTCTGTCCTCCGCCCATAACCCACCCCTCTAACCTTGTGTACAATCTCCCTCAAACACATTTGAAACGCCCCCAAACTCATCCCCTTGACTTTGGCACTTCCCACACGAAACGCAGTTCTAAAAAGCGGAGTGTCGGGTGTAAGATACTCACCGCACCGCACCCTCTCGTTTAGATAATCTTGTACCGCCACCGTAGCCTCTGGGCTGAAAAATGTAGTGTATTCTTCAATTCCATCTGCATACACCAAAACCGCCTTGCAATTTTCAATATTTGTTAAATGTTTCAGTTTCAACCCAACAAGCCCCCCTATGCGTACCCCAGAGGAAGCCAAAACCAAGATAATAGCGATGTTACGCCTTGACACAGTAAATTTTAACATGCTTTGGATTTCCTTTGTAGTCCAAGCCTTCCCACCAAGCGACTTGACACGGGCAGGATACATTTTCTTGATTTTCTTGAAATTAAGTACCCTATCATTCATCGCCATAAACAACTCAAGCGGGACAACCCTCCCGTTTATGGAACTTGTCCGCAAACCCCTATCCTTGTTCCAAATTACATAATCCTCTATCATCTCTTGCAAGGCTACGTCCTTCAACTGCAACAAGCCACCAGCCTCCTTGATATTGACAAATTTCAAAAAGTAGTTCAGGTTTCTATCATATAATTTTCTTGTCGCATCACTCTTTATTGCATTATGGAACTTGAGAATAGCCCTGTCCATGCAATACCTGCCCACCCCATTCATTTAAAGGTGGAATATCCAACTTGTGCTAAACGTTTTACGAAAAAAAAATTTGCGACCAACCAAGTAAGATTAATAAGGATTCACAAGGTCGAGCATCTCATGCTTCGATAGCTCAGCCTGGTAGAGCGTTACCTTGGTAAGGTAAAGGTCGCGGGATCGAATCCCGTTCGAAGCTTACAGTTTTAATGATAAACTAGAATCACTTGGGAATTGTGAACCAGAATGTGGTGCCTTCGCCTTGTTTGCTCTCAAACCAAATTTTCCCACCAAGGTTTTCTACTATTCCTTTACAAATAACCAATCCAAATCCACTTCCTCCATATTTTCTCTTAAATGAGAGATCGACTTGATAAAATTTCTTAAAAATCGATTCTTTTCTCTTTTCAGATATGCCTATTCCGTTATCTTTAACATAAAATAAAATAAAATTTCCTTCTTCACGAGTTGCTATCTCAATTTTACCTCCTTGTTGCGGTACAAAGTCTATGGCATTTTGGACTAAATTATAGATCACTTGTCTCAATCGCGTTTTGTCGCTACTAAAAGTATATTTGGTAGATGTCTTGACGATAAATTCTATTTTCTTTTCCTCCATCATTGGAGAACAAACATCATCTATACTGTGCATGAATTCATCAACTGCAGATGCTTCCTTTTTAAATTCCATTCTGTTGCTGTTGAGCTTTTGTATGTCAGTTATGTCATGTATTAGCTGTTCTAGTTTAGCAGCATTAGTGTAAATCTCATTTATTGCCTCGAGTTGTTTGGCATCTAGTTTTCCAGTTGTAGAATCTTTTAGAATCTCGCAGTATCTTTTTATTGGTTCTATAGGAATTTGGCATTCTTTTGAAACAGTCATGTAAAATTCCTCTTTCAGTGAATCCATTTTCTTCATCTCTTCTAGCTGAATTTTTTGTCGTTCATGTTCATCCACGACCTTATGTGCTTGGTAAACTTCGGAAATGTCTCTTATTAGAGTATTACTTCCTGTTAATCGACCTTTGTTATCGTATATGTTATTGGCACTAAGCAAAGATGGAAAGATACTACCATCTTTTCTTTTTAGCCAAATCTCTGAATTTTCAATTCTCCCGCTTTTCTTCCAATTTTCAAATGTTTTATGCATATCCTCTTTACTCTGATCAGCAGCATGCTCAAAAAGCGATTTTCCAATAACATCATTTTTTGCGTTGCCAAAATTTTTCACATATGCTTGGTTACACTCAATTATTATCCCGTCAGTATTAACGGTCCTCTGCATAACAGGAGAACCTTCGTAAAGAGCCTTGTATTTCGCGAGTTCCAGAGAAAAATCATTTTTTGGAGATTTGGTATCATATTGTTGGGTAAGAATAGTTTTGTTTGGCTTTCTGCTGTTTAGCCAGACAATAACACCGCCTGCTGCAACGCCTGCAATACCTACTGAAAATGCTTGGCTTGCATAAGGTACAGTTGAATTAAAACCATAAGCAACAGCTAACAACCCTAAAATTCCTATCAACGACCCCCCGACAGAACTAAAGGAGCTCATGTTCCCCTATGCAAACATCAAATATTCTGTTAGGCTTTATAATGTGATGATTTGAGCTTGGTGTAATATCTAAAACTGGGAAACCGTTACAAAAAATTTTAGAAGAATCTTTAACAATCCCTTTCAATGGTGATATAAGGTTACACCAACAGATTAACTTTTCATTGAGTTCACTAAGCTGAACATTCAGTCAAATTCAAGAAGTGATATAACAATGTCAAGAAATTCTTGAGATTTATTTTTGATGCCATTTATCACTTGATTTATTTCAGATTTTGAAATTCTTGCCTCATGTATCCTTACATTTTTTGACGCATAGTCCATTCCATGATCAGATATGAATTTGTTGAATTTTTCCAGAAACTGGTTCCCAATAACAACCTGGCTATTATCTTCTAATTCTTTGACTGAATGATATACCGTAGATTTACCAAAAAGATCTGCTATACCAGGAGGCAAAGATACCACATTTCCATAAACATCATAAAATTTCCAGCCAGTTTTTCTATAGCCTGGCAAGTTATCACACAGTTGGTCACTAGTTTTGTATTTAACTAGATAGCCATTAAGTTCAAGATCTATCCAAGAATTTTCGTCAGAAATCTGTAAGGATTTTGCGATATTTTTGCAAGTTAGCATAATATCGTGTAAGGACTTTTTTTCCTCTAAAAGGTCAACGCTTGTGGTTTTGGCAAGTCGTAAGATCTCGTCCCTAGTTGTATTGTTCACGCTTATCAAGTCTGTAAGTATCTCCGATTTTACTTTATCTAAGAACACATGAGATCTACTAGTAGTTTCTAATGAGAAGTTCTGTGTGACCAGTCCTTCTCTGAGATACGGAATTTATGAATCGATTTGTGTTTATTTCCACCATACCGCCAGAAAACTCTTCGAAGAGATCAATTATTTCATCAGATTTAGAATTTGACAGGAGTATCTTGACACCTTTCCTGTCAAGGGCTTTGAATTTAGCGTACAGTCGTTTCTGGTCGTCGTAACCAAAATCATCTTCAGTATAACTTGTAAAGTTTGCAGTTTCACTTACTGGATGATATGGAGGATCCAAATACACAAAATCGTCACTGGTGGCATTTTTGAGCGCGCCTTCAAAATCCTGGCATTTTATTGATATGTCTTTTGACTGGAGGATCTCACTTACGGCAAGAAGGTTTTCTTTATTTACAATGTTGGGATTGGTGTATTTGCCAAGGGGCACATTGAATTTTCCTTTGCTGTTCACTCTATAGAGTCCGTTAAAACAGGTTTTATTTAGAAAGACAAGTCTTGATACCTTCTCAATCTGTCCCTTGGGATTGTTCTCTCTGATTTTATAATAATATGAGCTTGGATTTTTGAAATAACTTGTAGAATGCGATTCCAAAGAGGCAACTAGTTCTTTTACTCTGTCTCTAATTGTCACGTAAGATAAGACTAGATCAGAGTTTAGATCAGATACAAACCATTTTGCATCTCTTCCTTGTGAGACTAGATTGAAGAATACTGCTCCTCCTCCTAGAAATGGCTCAAAATATCTATCAAATTTTTGTGGAATATGATTTGCAATAATGGGTAAAAGTTGTCTTTTCCCTCCTGCCCACTTTACAAAAGGCTTTGGCGTTGACGAAATTACTCTATATTCCTGTTTCAATATAGATTAATTTCGAAATATTATTTCCTATAATTGGGTAAGAAAAGATCACACAATGTGTGGATTTTTTTAATCAAAAATAAGATTGAATAAAATCTCTCAATGGAGAACTTGATAAAATAAAGTAAAAGGAAAAGGGAGATTTAATCCCATTTGGACCAAGCGGCCATCCATCTGTATGTCCAGGTTGTTAGTTTACAGCCCAAAGCAGTCATTGTGACTGTCAAAACTGCACCAGCACCTGCACCCAGCGCTACTGGACTATCATAGAACTTTCCTACTTGTGGTTCTATTGGAGTCATGTATGGCGGCAACGTAGTTCTTGGATACTTGAATGCAGTCTCAAGAGGATCATCTATTGTTAATAGATTAACCATATTGAACATCGACATTGACATTCCACACAGCACGCCTCCAACCAAGATAAGCATGTGTTTGTTTCTCTTGGTTGCCCAATACGTCAGATCCAACAATATTGCAGATGGAATCCATATTGGTACAGCGATAAAGCTATACGGATATCCGAGGGAGAACCACGCACCTTTTGCAATCCACGTATACACTGTCATTATCAGTGCATAGTAGGTTGCCGTTCCTGGTACACCAGTAAACGTAAGGTAGTATGTTGCGCCGACTGCTAGCATGAATGATTGTGACATAGTGAATATCACAAATGATGTCCAAGCCCAGTCAGTATAGAAGATGTAGTCTCCCGCGTTGATTGTCAACAAGGTCGAGTTGACTGCTACCACTACTATGAATAAGTAGTGAGTACATCGTCTTAGCCAGACCATTAACTACTCATGCTATATGGGATGTATATAAAATTTTATGATGTACGAGATCAGGCAAAAGCCTCTGCTCATACATCACATTTAATAAAAAGGAAAAATGGTATTTGTTCTTCTATCCGAAGAAGAAGCTGTCTGTTAGTACTGTTCCGACAGCAATAGCAGCGATCACACCTGCAATAAGACCGTTGTATGTCTTTGCCTTGCTTGTGCCTTCAGTTGCTACCTTAACACAGAATAGATATCCAATAGACTCTATTATGGTTAATACAGTCAACGCAAAGTGTGCACTTGGCGGTGGATACGCCCACGGATAGTAGGTAACTGCAACGGCAACTCCTCCCCATGTACCTAACCACAAAGCGATAAACATGCCTGTGATCAAGCCTATGTAGTCCTCAATACGTCTACCAATCATCTTGGAGACATCAGAACTGGAAGTTCCGCCACCTGAACCGAATCCTTTTGGTAAGGTCATTTGGCTTAATTAGAAAGGCATTTGCTTTTAAGTTTTTCCCGAATAAAAGCGCTAATTTCGCATTATTAGATCTCTAAAAATAAAAAAATGCGCTATTTTGCGCTTGTTTATGGGATGGATCTGCTGTACAATTTGCCTTCTAAGGCCATCTTGTACATTTCTGCGACGTATGGGTTCTCACCTGGTGTTTCTGCGCCAAGTTCGACTAGACGTGCATAGACTCTTACTACATAGGCAAGTGCGCCCATGAAAGCTACGACGACACCCATATTGAACATCCAGTGGTTTGGAACTGCAAAGATTTCCTCTACATACCAGAAGTGCCACAGCTCATTTACACCGATTGTAAACATTGTTGCGAGATAACCGAGAATAGTCATCTTAAGACCGGTGTTCATTGAGTTGTTTGGACCTCTCAGAATTGGTACCTTTCTGTCATACATCGCTACCGATGCCCAGCCAAGGGGCAATGCGATAAAGTGACTGTATAACCACCAGTGTGCTGGTGTGAAGGCACTGTCTCTGATTGATGTCTGGTGTAGAGATCCATCTACAAAGTTGTCTACCTCTACGGATGCAGCGACAGAGCCCATTGCGATGATGATCATCCAGATCTTCTTCAGTCTCTGGATCTCAACTTCTTTTGGAATCAGTGCTGGCATTTGTGCCATGTATGAAGAGTCATTTCCTTCTTATTTAAAGCATTAGTTAGAAGAATTATAATTTATTTTATAGTTATTTCATATTTAATATGATAAAATGAAATATGTAAATTTTAATCAAGTGGTATTACCATTAAATTAGCATTAATAAAATGTCATATCTATGATTAACATCAATGTTAATCATGTTATGCCTCACGTTTATTTTCGATCTCCTGCTGATAGGGCAAAACATATATCATTGTTGTTTGTCATTTGGATTAGTTAAGCGATATGGTCGATAAGAAGTTTATTGTAGCTGCGATAGGTGTTGTAGTAGCACTTGGTGCAGTTGGACCATCATTTGCACAAATGTTCCAACATGCAGAAGCTCACGGTGTACAGGCACAGCTACAGAGTCGTTTTGTAAGGATAGACGATGAGACTTGGTCTAAACAATCTGTCCAAACAGGCGATACTCTCACAGACTCTGGCAAATTTGTAAGTCTCGTAAACAGAGATCTAAAAGGCTGGTACACTGTATATGGTGACTCTCCAAACGCAGGTAACAGATGGGAGATTGTAGCAAGGGATCCACCAGGAAACGTAATCGATATTCCAGCAAACAGTGTGATTCCATACAAGCTCACAATCAGAGCCTTAGAGCCAGCGGTATACCACATGCACACGCAGCTTAACATTGCAAGCATCGGTCCAGGTCTAGGTCCAGGACAAACAATTGTCGTAACAGGCGACCCAATTGTAAAACCAATTCCATATGCAAACATTATGTATCAATCAATAATAATTGGAATTGGTTACGCAGTCACATTTGCGACAAGACCATGGCAAGTGATTTAAAAAATCACCCCCTCTCTTTTCATTTTATTATATAACGTAGTGTAGACTTAGAACAATCCTCTAGTAGCGCTGTTAAACTCTATAGTCCACTTGCGAATGTAATAGATTGGAATTCCAACCGTTACAGGCAAGGTTATCAACATTCCAACAGGCCAAGAGATAACAGTTTGAATAATCAAATCAATGAAGAAGACCAGAGCCTCTATTACAATCCCATAAACTATCTTTCTAATCCTGTAGAAAGCAATCATCTGTGAAATAAAACTTGGAATCAATGCCAGAATCATCTGGCTCTTAAACGAAACTCTTTCAGGATTATTCTTATTTGAACTCACATCAAGTCTCAGACTTTGCCATTACTAATCCTTGACTATTCAGGCCAGATCCGAGCAAACTCAGTTTTTAGAGCCTAGTCGCTTTATGACTTCCCTGAAATCGTTCATAGGCACAATTTTCACTGTGCTTGTGGATGAAATTCCAACAGCAATGCAAAGTTGTTCTATATCATGAGCACTTTTTGCATCCATGATAATTATCCACTCATGTTCAAGTACAGACATGTAAAATGCGATGATTTTTAATATATTGAATTTCTTCGAATTTGCTTTCATTTTGTTTTGAAGTTCCAAGAAAATCTTCTTGCTTTTAGTATTGTTTAATGGACATAATTCCGGACTATGTACAGCAAAAATACCAAATAGCATATTTGGACTTGAGTAAATGTTTAATTAAACTTTTAATTTTGCTTTCTAAAAGATTTCAACATTAAAAAATATTGAATAATCATCAATATTGAATTTGTAGATCATCAAAATAGGCCCCAGTGTCGTCCTTGGTCCACAATCCAACCTGTCCCGTTTCATAATATTCATTGTTGGCTTTGATTATCTCTGTGCCATCTAACCATCCACCTATACCCTGCGATGATATTGTGGCTTGCAAAGTATGCCATACTCCAACACTAATTTGAGCACGGGCTTCGTAACTACAAATCAGGAATTCAGTGTTCGATTTACATAATGAGATTCTATTATTTATTGGATCTAACATCAGAACAAAATAGTGACTTGGATCCACAAAGCGGACTATTAGGCCTGCCTGTTCCGCAGTATGACCTGGGATTATCTTAATTTTCACGCTTATTACTGCGTCAGACACTATAGGAGAATCTGGCATTATTTGCATATGATAACCTGAGCTGTTCGCTGTAGGTAAGGTTGCCAGCACATTAGGTTGTGATGGTGCAGAGTTATCAGACTTTACTACCCATAGTCCAGGTGTGGAATCTGATTGAAAAGCTGCATAGCCTGCAGGTATTGTACCATTTTGGTAAGAATCAAAATTCCATTCTTTGGAATGACTATAACTGAAGCCATTTAATGCATTATAAAGCGCAAATGTTACGCCCATAGCTGTAATAACTGCAAAAATCACATATCTTCGCCTTCTGCTAAAATGAAATGCTTGATCCTTGGACAAATAATATCTCAAGAATACTCGTAATAGTGGTCGATATAAACAAACCTAATCTATAAAAAAATTTATTTTAAAATAGTGATAAAAGTTTGAAATTTTTATCTGCGTTTTCTTGGTTTCTGTTTTGACTTCCATTTATCATATCCCCATCTGGTTATAGCAAATACGCCAAGTGAGAAGAAGAATCCTCCGACGAACATGAAAAGTGGGGTTCGCGTATAAAACGACCAGAAAAAGCCTATTCCACCACTTACAAACTGCAACAAGCAAAATGCTAACCATCTATCTTTCATTGGTTGAGTCTAATCTCCCATCCTTTTTACCGTTTCTGAAATCAAAATGAATCCATTTCACTTCCTATAGTAATCAAAAATAAACAAAAAGAGGGGGATTCTTGTACTACTCCGCAAATTGCGAGTATGCTCTTTCTCCAACTTGTGAAAGATCTAAGCCTATCTCTTCTTCTTTTGGCGTCACTCTTACACCGCCAGGCCAAATTGCGTCCTGTATTCTCCATATGATGTAGGTAATACCAAACGACCATGCTGCTCCAAAGCCTGCGCCTTCACAGTTTATCACAAACTGCATTGGATTTCCAAAGAACAGTCCGTTATGACCATATGGGTTGATACGTGTTTCACTGAATGCACCTGTCAAGAGTGCACCAACTACACCACCCATTCCGTGGACACCCCATGTATCCAACGCGTCATCTATTCTTGCCCTGTTCTTGATTAGAACACAATAGAAGCAGACTGTTGCACATGCAAAGCCTACAATTATCGATGCCCATGTACCAATGAATCCGGATGCTGGCGTAATTGCTACGAGCCCGGCTACTGCACCGTTACAAGCACCAATTGCACTTGCTTTCCCTGTGTGAGCCCAAGCCAAAAACATCCACCAAATTGCCGCAACAGCTGTTGCTAGGTTTGTGTTTTGGAATGCTTGAGTTTCAAGGAAACCTGCAAATCCTGCACTTCCTGGGTTGAAACCGAACCAACCGAACCAGAGGAGAACAGCGCCCAACATGATCAATGGAATTGAATGAGGTTCAAACGGAGCTTTTCCATAACCTATTCTTCTTCCAAGGAACATTGCCGCAGCCAATCCAGCAAAACCTGAAGTAATGTGAATGACTGTTCCTCCTGCAAAGTCTTCGGTTCCTATTTTCGCTAGCCAACCTACTGATGTGCCCTGACTTCCGAGTGACCAATTTGCATGTCCCACAAAGTCATAGACGAATGTGGTCCACAATACTATATGTATGAGGAACGCACTCATCTTCACCCTATCGGCATATCCCGCAATTGCAAGTGCAGGAGTGATAGCAGCGAACATGAGCTGGAACATCACATAGGCCAAATGTGGAATTGTAGGTGCATAAACGTCAGCTGGTGCATTATGAAAGACGTTATTGAGTCCAACCCAATCCAAGTTTCCGATGAAACCATATGGATCTGCTGATGGGCCGAACATTATTGAGTAGCCCCAAATAACCCACTGAACGCTCACAATTGCGTAAACCATGAAGTTTTGTAAAATCACCATGAGTGCATGTTTTCTTCGTGACAAACCACCGTACAGGAAGCCTACACCTCCCGGAGTCATTATCATGACGAAGACAGCTGCTGCGTACATGAACGTGGTGTCTCCCGTATCAATACATGGTGCTTCACTACCACCAAAGGTTCCGTTGCCCGGTGGCGTCATTGCTTGTCCACAGTGAATTTCATTTGTCTTTTGTGGATTGGCAAGTGCGCCAATTGGACCAAATTGTGCATTTGCTTCTTGCATTGCAGTGAATCCTGACATTGTAACAACCAAAGTTGCTAAGGCGAAAACGAGCGGCCATTTGTGTTTAGATAGTACCTGTAATGGCATTCTCGAGATTGTTTCCGACATCTTTTCGTAGAGGGTATTCCCGTCTATAAAAGGTATTTTATCATAAAAAATTCTTTTTATGATATTATATGGGATCAAATCATAATTTTATTTTTTGATCTTGAATCATGGTATCATAAAATTTCAAAAAATCTTAAAAAAAATTATTATACAAGATATAAAGTATCTTTTTCATGGCAGAAGCAGATATTACCATATTCATTGCAACTGCGGTTTGTCTTGGAATGACTATCGCCATTTACTTTGGTGAAAGGGCATATAGATACAAGAGAATCAAAGAAGGCAAACACGTTGGGACTTATGGAATGACATTTGAAGGCGAAGGCCATCCATAAACTCCTCGTTATTTTTAATCCAAGATAGGTTGATTTACTCTAACTACATGGCCTATTTCAAATGCGGGTTAATTTAGACGAGGACGAACAGATCATAGCTTCTCTCCCCAAGATCTGGGGTATTGCTCTTGGGTTAGCAGGTTTTTTTCATAAAAGTAAGGAGGGAGTTCTTGCATTAACAAACAAGAACATAATTTTTGCTCCTCATTACTTGTACATTACACCTAAGGAACGACAAACGTATTTTGGCGATGACAAGGCAAGAATAGTAAAGCTTAGGAATTATTCAGAAGCTGATCTGGACGAGGATATATCAAAGAGTTCCAAAAGTTGGATAATTCCGCTTAATTCTATAGTAGATGCAACAAGTGTAACAACTAGAAAAGTAAACTTTCTTAGGATTTCATTCAAAGATGAAAAGAACAGGATTAAGAAATATGATTTTGCAATAACAAGATCGGTGATAAGTTATCCACAGAGACAACCATTAATGTATTACAGTTTGGATTGGGGTGAGTGGGTAAGCCTGATAAAATCACATCTTTAACAGACAGATATTGTAATTCTAAACATCTTTTGAGGGATGAAGTTTTTGAATCGATCTAGCTACAATGAATTCTTGTTCTGCTTCTGATTCAGTGAGAAATTTTACATTTGTGAGCCTTTTTTGATGCTTGAATATCTCAAGCTCATTCTTGTCCTTATCCTTTTTTTTGATGTACAGCGCTAGTTTTAGAACAGCTGCACCATCATAGTCTTCTTTAAAGTCTCTGTAGTGTACAGACATATTGAGAGATTTTAAAAAAACCCAGGTAGTCAACAATATGCGGGATTCACAATAAAGAACAAATTCGTATTTGGAATCTTTTTCTATAAATCGTACTTTAATTTCGTCGTCTGGGAAATATTTTACAATCGTGTTCCATGTATTAGCGAGTTTTTTTCTTTCAGCGAAAATAAGGAGAAGAACAGGTCTTACATCGTAAAGATGATATCCCAATCCCAAAAAGTCATCAAACCAATCTATTTTGATATCAACCATTATCAGAGATTTCACATCGTTGACCATATTTAACATTAAACACGCGTGTTATCGATTTCCAGTGCATCAATCAAATTTTAGATCTAAATATATTATATACCAGAATTGAAATCTGAATGTATTGGAACCTACCAGAAAAAAAATTGATGAGATTCTTAAAATGTCACAAAGAGAATTAATCGAACACCTAAGAGAGACTGACAGCGTTTTGCAACCAACTGACTCTATTCAGATAACACCTTTTGAGCATGGCATAAAAGTCATGTATCACCACAAGGATTCATCAAAACCATTTAAGACTCGGGTTTATCTAAGAAGCGAAGAAAATTCAGATTTATTGAAATAATTTGCAGAACTGCATAATTCCTACTTTGAGGTAATAGATTGTATTACTGGTAGTCAATATGCAGAAGACAAAATGGTCTTTTATTGAAAAGACACAAGTTTGGTTCCAACACAAGAATCAATTTTGGATCTTATTGAGCATTTTGACTTTTGGTGCAGTTATAATCCTACAGGTACTTCTGACCTTTGTATCTCAAGCAAACCCATCTGCAAGACAACAATCAGAATTTCTTATCGTGCCAGTGCTTGCATTGTTTGTCTTGAGCACTTTTTGGAGAAGCATGGTACACATCTTTCTTTCATTTACAGGTGCCATGATAACATATGGCGAGTATTTTTGTTTCACACTGTAAGCGCCACTACACAATTAGTTACTCCGTATGTAGCAAACCGCTTGGGATATGGAATAAAACACATGGTAGTAATATCGCCAAACATGGTGACAGATAGATATTTTATTGTTGGAGTATTAACACTAGCCTTTTGTCTTGCAATTGCGATTAAACCAAATTTTTTCAAACCAAAGGATGCTCTGGATACGGAAGACCATCAGTGGAAACACAGTGAAAAATTTGAAACCATTCAAAAGTCAGGTTTAGTTCGGTTAATTCCATATCTGCATTACTAACTTATGAAGAACAACACCTAGTTGCCAGATACAAGTATGTCATACTGATTAGTGGCAAAAAATACCTAGTCACTCCATATGAGTGGGTTCCAGAAGATTCAACCGTGATTAGAGATGAAGAATCAAATTTCATTATTGGCATTCCATAAAATAAAAGTAGAATAAAAAATTGTAGTTATAGGATGCTGTCTTTAGGTTTAAGTTCACGCCATTTTCCACGAGCCCAGAAGCCCCACTTTACCTTGTCTTCAGAGGAGTAGTAACACTTCTCATTGTGTGGACAGCTAAGACATCTTTCTGATGGCTCGATGGTAGGAGCTACGTTATTTTTCAGTAATGTGTTCAATATACGAGCTCTGCGTTTTGTTTCACCTAGTAGCCTATTACTTTTTGGAACTTGGAATTCCATCTCATTTCCTTCTTTGTCGAAGTAGACGATTACGCCTTCTGGTTTGTTAAACATGTGCAGATAGGAATTCAGTTGTATGAAATGTTCAGGATATGGCATCTCTGGTAATTCTTCAACTGCCTTGAATACCATTGCTACATCATCCTCAACTCTTTCTGCTCTGCCGACTAGTTTTACGCCAGAACCAGCGTCAAGTTGGCCCTCAACAGGTTTTTCCATGATGCTCAATGCGCTCTTTTGCATAATTTTTGATAGCATCTGTTTGTGATTTTTTTCAGATGGATCTTTTCTATCTAGATATGAAGCTCGCAGACAACCGCTGACCTCATCTACTGTAACTATACCTTCGTCAGCTACTGTTGGATTAATTGCTGCAAAAACCTCTTCTATCACATCATAGACATCAAACTTCGGCGCTGCATCACCTGCGGCTCTGTAATTATCTATTCCTTGTTTGAGTTTTTCTTGAACCTTTTCTACGATTCGAACCTTCTTGGTTTTAGATTCCGTCATTCTTTGAAAAAGCGGTTTTTGATCTATAAAAGGTATTTTATCCCAGAATCACTGTTTTATGATATTAATCTTTCTTTAGTATACTTGCAAGCAATAATTTTAATAAAAGTGTTCCATAGTTGCACTGAATCTAACTATGAAGAAAATAGAAGCTGTAATTCCAGAAGACAAATTGGAACCAGTCTTTAGCGCCTTAACGCAGCTAGACATCGGTGGATTCACATATTTCACAGCAAAAGGCAGAGGAAAAAGACCAAGAGAGATGGTATCATCTGGTAGAAGTGGTAGGTTTCTATCCGCCTATAATGTGAACGTGAACATCTATGTTGTTGTACACGATAACTTGGTAGACAAGGTCGTTGATGCTATAACATCGCATGCAAGTACTGGTATGACAGGAGAAGGCAAGATATTCATCTACACCGTAGATGACGCCATAGATGTAGGAACTAAAAAACGCGGCGAGTCTTCACTCTAAATTTCTTTTATCTATTTTTAAAACAGTCGTCTAAGCAATACAACATGTCAATGTATATAACTCGAGTAGTCCCAAGCTGGCTTATGATCTGGCCTGGAATGGGAGATCCCGCGAAACGAAAGCAGACTCTTAGATACCTTGCCCTTACGGCAGCTATAGGAATTGGGGTGGTATTAATCAATACCTTAGTAGTACAAAAGATACTCAAGGCAGATGATCCTCTTTACCAGTGCATAAATGGTCGTGAAATAAACTACCAACTATCTGCCACTTTGGAGCTTTATGTAGATGGGGTAAAACAAAACATACCTCCCAATGTCGGAATTACAAATAACTGTCAGCGGTCTCTTTACACGCTATCAGATGATGGAGTGATTCATGCGGCGTGGACAAAAGAATATCCGTTTGAAGTAGGCCATTTCTTGTGGTTAATGGGTTTTAACTTACATGGTATGGATGATGCCAAGTCAAAGATCTATGTAGACGGAGAAGAATCACCACACTACATACATACGCTCTTGCAAGACGGAGCCCATTACAAAGCTGACTTTGTCTCAAATGACAACGGAAGCGGTGTAACACCTATTTTTAATCCTCCGTCGAGTTAAAGAATTATTTTAACAATAACTAGTGTTGGATTAAAAAGAAGGAAAAAGGATGGAATTCTACCAGTATTTGCCGTTGTCTGGTATCAGACCAATGCCTTCTCTCTCAAAGTGTTTATCGAGTTCGGCTACCCATCTTTCGCGGATAGCGCCTTGACCCAATCCGTGGGCTCTGAGCCAGAAAGCAATGACGCCGAGTAAGAATACTGCGAACATCATAGTTGCAAATATGTAGGTCATGACATCATAGAACAACGGGTCATAGTTTGGACCTATTTGACCAACGTAGTTTGACAGCACACCTACGAGCATAGCGAATATCGCGCTCATCATTATTCAAAACAATTTACGTACGATATATACATTTCTGTAGTATACTATAAAGTGGGATCTAGCACCTAAATAATAAAATAAGAAAAAGAGTAGGTTTAGTGTTGTTTTCTTGCTTTTTCCACTTGCTTTGCTCTTACGACGAAAGCAACGAAGATTCCGCCGAATATTGCACCTGAAATGATTGTTGCACCAATGACACCGTTAGCGTCAAGGTATGGTGTGCCAGAGCCAGCGTGTGGATTTGCTTGTACATCAGCTATTCTTGAGCGGGCTAGCTTTAACTGCTCTTCTAGAGTAATCGTGCCACCGCCACCCACTCCTGCGTATTGTGCTGCAGCGAGTGGAGCAAACGATGATACTACAAAAAGAGCAAGTAGTGCGGCTCCAATAATTATTGGTTTGTTCATTTTAGCACCTACTCGAAATGACTTTTGTTTCTATTTAACTCTTATGTAAATGAAAAACCCCGATCTGCAAGTAACATTTATGTTTGCTTAAAAAAGAAGCGGTTCGTGGGTAGACTCCATTCACACAGACACGGAAAATCTCATGCTATAAGACCTGTTACTCCAAGTACACCAACTTGGGTAAAGCAGACCCCAAGTGAGATAGAAGAACTTGTTGCAAAATATGCAAAAGAGGGCCTCAAATCAAGTGAGATCGGAGTAAAATTACGAGATCAGTATGCAATCCCACTTACTAAACAGATTGTGAAAAAGTCGATAGTACAGATTTTGGAAGAAAAAGGTATCAAACCAGACATGCCTGAAGATCTCAATAATCTTGTTACTAAAGCGCTCGGCCTGCAAAAACATCTCAAGGCCAACAAATCTGATAAAAGAAACGTTAGATCGCTTGAATTGCTAGAGGCAAAAGTTCACAGGTTATCCTCCTACTACAAGACGATTAACCGCATTCCTAAAACTTGGAAATATAAGGCAGTCATTGCTCAACTCGAATAATGAGCAAGGTTGATCAAGCATCATCTTATTTTCATGATAAAGTTTCTGACTGCATAAAATCTGGCAAGAATATTTCGGTAATAACTCATCTAGACTGCGATGGAATTACATCTGGGAGTATTGTTACAAAATCGCTCATCAGGTCTGGAGCAAAATGTACTGTAAAAACAGTAAATGAATTTAGTAAAAACTTGATTGATAAGCTCAAAAATGATTCAAGACAATTTCACATCATAACTGATCTTGGAGGTGGATTTGCAAAAGATTTGGACAATGCATTGGACGATAATTGGATAGGTGTTGATCATCACCAGATTCCACAAGAAGAATTTGACAACGAAAGAGTCATCAACGCTTGGAAATATGACCTTGACGGAGGAGTAGATGTGTCGGCAGGAGGTATGGCATACCTAGTCTCAAAAGCATTACATAAAGAAAACACAGATTTGGCTTGGATCGCAGTAGTAGCTGCATTAGGAGACAGGCAAGACCAAGGCGAAAAAAAATCTTTTACCGGAATTAACCTTGAAATTGCAGCTGTAGCAAAAAAGAATTATCAGCTTGAAATTGATCTTGATATACTTCTTGTTGGAAGAGAGACAAGACCACTTCCTGATGCACTTGCCTTTACCTCACAACCTTTCATAGAAGGCCTTACGTGGAATCGTGATGCATGTCTTGCATTGTTAAATTCGTCTGGAATAAGACTAAAGGACGGTGGTAGGTGGAGAGTACCTGCAGAACTTACTGAGGATGAAAAAAGAATACTTTTACAGACTATTTCTAAATTCATTCCAAACAAGAATGCTAGCAATATCATAGATGAGCTAGTTGGATACACCTATACGTTGGTTGGAGAGGACAAGAGAAGCTTCTTGCGCGATGCAAGAGAGTTTTCTACAATGTTAAACTCATGTGGCAGAATACGTAAAGCTGGAGTTGGTATTGCAATTTGCATGGGAGACAGAACCAAAATGCTGCAAGAAGGAGAGAGCATACTAGTAGAATATAGAACATTTTTGAGAACATACATGAACACGCTCTCAAGTGAGAGATGGAGAATAACAGACAATGGCTCATACGTTCTAGTAAATGGTGAAGGATTAGTACCAGAAAACATGACCGGTGCCGTATCTTCACTTCTTGGCGGTTCACAAAAAAACACTGGAAAGATAATAATACTTAGGACAAATGGTGAGGAAGGCACCATAAAATTCTCTTCACGAAAATCAACAGGATGTAAATCAGAAGTGAATTTAGGGCTGCTCATGAGAGAATGTGCTTCAAAAGTCTCAGGAGTGGGTGGTGGGCATAATGCAGCCGCAGGTGCCAGAATTACCAAGGATAAATTAGACGAGTTTCTGGATTACCTAGAAGAAAATGTCTCTAGAATGCAAAGTGCAAGTGTTTCTAAATAACATCTCAGAAAAAAAGGCAGAGGCTATTCACAAAGCCTTGGAACCTGACAATGTAGACTTTCCAAAGGATCTCACCTTTAAAATTGAAGATATTAAAGAAGCATTAATTTTTACATTTGAAGGTAAAGGAAATATACGAACCCTGATCTCTACTATTGATGAAGTTCTTGAACAGACCCAGGTTATTCTCAAAGTGACTAGTTAATGCTTGATCCAAAATTCATCAGAGACAACTCTGACAAAATAAAAGAGATGCTCAAGGTAAGAGGTGTTGATTTTCCACTAGATGAACTCATAAAACTAGACAAAGAAAGAAGAGAGCTAATAATAAAAACAGACGAGCTAAGGAAAATAAAAAACCATATATCAATTGAAATTGCAACGAAAAAGAAATCAAATCAAGACGCAACAAGTCTTATTGAGCAAATGCAGTCAGTCTCACAAGAACTAGAAAAATTAGAGGAGATTCAAATCAAAACAGATGACTCGTACAAAAAACTTTCTTTGACACTACCAAACTTGATTCATGAATCTGTACCTATTGGAAAAGATGAAACGGCAAACAAGGAGATAAAAAAATGGGGAACTACACCTGTATTTGATTTCGAGATACGTGACCACGTAGACTTGACACAAAGTCTTGATTTGGTAGATTTAGAGAGAGCTGCAAAGGTAGCTGGCGCAAGATTTTATTATCTAAAAAATCAATTAGTTAGGTTAAACCAATCATTAACCCAGTTTGCGTTAGACTTTCTAGCTGAAAAGGATTACACGCTTATTCAGACACCATACATGATAAACAAAAGATCTATGGAAGGAGCAATAATAGCACGAGATTTTGAAGATGTCATTTACAAAATAGAAGGAGAAGATCTTTATCTGATTGGAACATCAGAACACGCCATTGCTTCAATGCACGCAGACGAGATAATAGAAGGAAAGAATTTACCTCTCAGATATGCTGGAATCAGTCCATGTTTTAGAAAAGAAGCTGGAGCTCACGGTAGAGACCAAAAGGGAATATTTCGAGTACACCAATTTGAAAAAGTAGAACAATTTGTTTTTTCAAGGCCTGAAGAATCTTGGAAAGAACATGAAAAAATGCTATCAATTGTAGAGGAATTTTATCAGAAAATAGGGTTGCCATATAGAGTCATGCTGCTTTCAAGCGGAGACATGGGAAAGGTTTCTGCGAAAACATACGATCTAGAGGCATGGATGGCAGGCCAGGACAACTATAGAGAGATCACGTCTTGTTCTAATTGTCTTGACTTTCAGGCAAGAAGACTCAAGATAAGATTTCGTGACAGAACTAATGACCAACCCCAGTATCTACATACATTAAACAGCACTCTTGTTGCAACCACAAGAACAATGGTTGCAATTCTAGAAAACTTTCAAACAAAAGATGGACATGTGTCTGTGCCAAGGGTTCTGCAAAAGTATGTCGGATCTAGTACAATCTAAAATGTCGTACAACTTATAACA
>JBOGQT010000032.1:0-7047 GCA_050749105.1 Nitrosotalea sp.
TGACATTCTATCCACTATCTTCTATAGTAAAAGCTACGTCACTACCATTCAATTCTACTCTAACTGATGGATTGAACATTTTAGATACTGTCTCCCTGAACTATACCAACTCCACTCTAGCAAACTCCACTCTATTGAATAGCACGATTACCAACAGTTCACTGAGCCTTGATACGACAAAATATGCCTATCAGCTAACAGACAGTCCAGAATTCAAATTCCAATATATGGACAATGGAACCTATCAGAAACTAGCAAAAACAATTAACCAATCAAATCAATCATCACAATCAGGCGAATGGCAAAGTAACAGTACGCACATAAAGATCAGTCTCTTGGATCCATATGGCAGACAAATCCCTACAAATGCAACCTTTGCAAAGATACGAGAAGGAAAGTTTGATATCAAAATATCACCCTCTAGATATGGAAAACCGGGATTATACACTGCAATTGTAGAACTGACAAAGAACGGCAAAAAATACCTCACCCAGACTCAATTTGCTTGGGGTCTTGTCATTGTAAACACCAAAAAGAGCATCTACAAGCCTGGTGACACGGCAGATCTTACTATAGTAGTATTAAACAATCTGGGTCAGCCAGTATGCAATTCACAAATCTCAATGGATATTATCTCTCCTGATTTGGCAAGCACACTTCTTTCAAGTGGTAACGGTATAACCAGTGATAAATCATGCGGCGTATATGATGCGCAATACCTTACATCATCTGAAGGCAATTACACTGTAAATGTATCAGCAAGCACTCCGAATGGAATAACTCACTTTACAACCTACTTTTTAGCAAAAAATAATTATGATTTTGATATCATTCGAACCGCGGACAGCAAGATAGACCCGATAAACAATCCCAACCTGTTTAACGTTAGAATAGACATTGGGTCATATGTAAATGCCACAGGCCTGACCATAAAGGAATTTGTTCCTTCTGTGTTTAACGTAACAACAGATGCATCTGTACAGACTGTTGGCGACACAAAGGTTCTCACATGGAACAAGGACTTAGTTGGAAACAAGACATTTGTACAATATTCATATTCTGTTCCACTAGACTTTCCGCAACTTTACGCATTAGGACCAGTCCAAATTGCATATGGTGATGGAAGAAACTTTACCGAGGCGCGACAATGGTTTGTTGCAAATGATCCTGCAAGCACCATCAATGAAGATAGTAGCACGCAAAATACGGCTACAAGTGCAAATTCGATCTCAGATACACTAACAGTTGGCAATAATAACTATAGGGTGATTGTAGTGGGAATCAGTGTAAAGAATAGTGGTACGGCAGGAACAGTATCTACCATTACAGACGGTGCACTTTCGTTTACCCGAGTTACAGATAAGGAGACATCCAGTGGTAAGATTGACGATGAGATGTGGTATCTGAAAAATCCTCCTATAGGATCAAACACCATTACAGCCACTCTTACAGGTGCTACTACGGACAACATGGTGATGGGTGTTACATCGCTTTATGGTGTGAGTAATTCAACAACCATAGGAACTCCAGTAACAAACACGGGCGACAGTAAAGCACCAAGGGTGTCAGTTACAACTCAGAATACAAACAGCTGGGTTCTTGACTCTCTATCTATCGCAAGTAGCACTGGAGCTACATCAAATGGAGCAACTCAAAGCTCTCCACTCTATTCAGGAACTGTAAGTTCCACTCTTGGAGGTTATGGCAGCTACAGTACTACCAGCACAATAAACACATACACCTCATCATGGGGATTAGGTTCCAAATCATATTGGGCCGAGATTGGGGTTGAATTTATTCCCTCTGGAACAGTAGCTCCTCTAGAATCATTGGCACTGAGTGACACATTATTTACACAGAAAGTGGTACACAAATCTCTGAGCGAATCGCTTTCGCTTTTTGATAGTCAGAGTCTTATCAAAAAAATATCAACGTCACTCTCAGAGTCGTTACCACTAACTGATAGCGTAACTAGATCAAAGACCTACAAGTTGGCAATGTTAGAATCACTAGCATTGACTGACTCGATCACCAGATCCCACGGAAACTCCAAATCACTATCAGAATCACTCGCATTGACTGACTCGATCACCAGATCCCACGGAAACTCCAAATCACTATCAGAATCACTCCCACTATCTGATTCAGTATCTACATCCAGCACCAAGTCATTGACAGAATCACTCCCACTATCTGATTCAGTATCTACATCCAGCACCAAGTCATTGACAGAATCACTCCCACTATCTGATTCAGTATCTACATCCAGCACCAAGTCATTGACAGAATCACTAGCTCTCAATGATTCAGTATCTACATCCAGCACCAAGTCATTGACAGAATCACTCCCACTATCAGATGGAATCAACTTTGCAGGTGGCATTAAGATTCTTGCAGAAGATCAGAATAATGTACTGATACCAGGGGCAACTTACAGCATTTATTCAAACGCGGCTGGAACAGGAACACCATTGTTTACCATAACTGATGGACAAACAGGAGACCATGACGGAAGCAACAACGGTGCAGTAGTAGTCAGTCCTCTAACATTTGGTCAATACAACATAACAATGTCTGGAATTCCATCAAATTATAATGTCCTTGGAGTCTCAACGCTATACACTGTAGCTATCTCTAACCTTAACAATACATCTGTCTTCAGGCTTACCACTGTCAATACTCAGCTGGCAAATCTTCCTCCTACAGTTATCACGTCATCGCCAAACCTCAATACCACCACTCTTCAGACATGGAAATCATCATTTAGTGCAACAACTGTAAATGCAAGTACAAATACCGCTATCACAACAGTCCAAGCCTTACCTCCAATTGTTTCAGTTGGAACCTCAGGTAATCTCAGTGCTGCAATAGCCAAGCAATCATCAGTAACTCTACAAAATACAGGAATTACAAGCCAAACACCTGGTAATAACATAATCAATACATTACAAGTACCAACATATTCCATGCCAACAGAATCAAATCTTACGGCTGTAATACCAACCATAATCCCAATAACAAGTTCTAGTTCCAGTCAAATAATTACTACACCTCCACTCAATCAAATAATCCCAGGTCAGACTATGATTTTGCCAGTACAAAGCTCATTGATTCCATCTACAGGTGGTCTCAAACAACTCAATATACAATCCAGTCCGTCAGTATCAACCACTGCTAGTTCATCAGGCGATTGGCTGGTAGTTAAAGTAAATGATTCTGCAAATTCTGCACCACCATTACCAAACAATGACAAAGCAACATACTACATCTCTGCAAGTTATCAATACGAATATTCAACCACAGGATTTAACTTTGGTAATCCTAACAATTACAATTCTCCGCCTACAATGACACTACAAGTACCAAAGAATCCGTCAGGAATAAAAACAGACTCTAATGGCTGTCCGATATCTGACATATTCTATTATGATACTAGTGCTAATCCTCCAAGCTGGACAACTACGGGTGTAACTATCGTATCTAGCACTCCCACAGTAGGTAATAGTAACACATGTGATGTAGTATTACATGTACCACACTTTTCAGAATTTGCATTAGGTAGTCCTGGTACTAGTAGCAGTTCATCTAGCAGTTCATCTAGCGGCGGAGGAGGAGCTGGTTCAACTGGTACAGAACCAGGAGGTGTAGGCGCTGCAGCAGGAACATCTAGCGGAGCACAAGGATTTGGCGGCATATTGCTTCCACAGTTAAAGATCTACCAAGTATCATACGATGTATGTGACACAGACACGGCAACAATAATTGTTGGAACAGACAGTGATCAAGTACCATCAGTCATACTACGTTCATCGATATCCGGTGTTGTATCGGCACAACTTTCACAGGTCCAACCATTCTTGAATGAAAACCTCAATGCTACAATCAAGAAATACGTGTACAATGTAGCAATCAGTCCTCAAGAAAAGTCATTTGAAGTGGTTGCACTGCTAGCAGTCAACAACAATGTCAATACCGTAGGCCAGACAATAGATGTTACCACATGCAAGACAACCATAACATTTGAGCCACTTGGTACAGAAGCTGGACAGCAACCAACTGATCTTAGTGCACCACAAATATTTGACACCAAGTTCCAGATAGCAAATGGTATCAATACCACATCATCAGAACCTGCAGGTCAATATGTGGATAACCAGCCATTTACGGTATATTCTATTATCAACAGCCCAACCCCAATTACCTCGGCAGAGCTCAGATACGTACAGATAGGTCAAGACTTTACCAAGTACAATTCTGTACCGATGAGTGTAGTACCGCTCCAGATAACCAACACCACCTACATTGCATCAGCAACAATTCCTGCAGGCGTGATGCAGGGTCCTGCCATAAACTACTGGGTTGATGTGCAAAATGTTGCAGGCAAGACAAGTGATTCAGACACATATACCATTGCAGTCAAGCCAGACTATCCGGTGGGTGGAAATCTGGAACTTGATGTTGTACAGTATGGAGCCGCAGGTTCTACAGAAAATCCGACAGCATACTTTACCAATAACGGCAGTGCCATCTATGGAACAATATCTCTACTGGTAGATGGAAACAAGGTATACACCTCACAGCCGCAACTATTCAATGCAACAACTCAAACCTCGGTATCACTGGAGTGGAAACCAACATCAAATGATCTAATATCAAACCACACACTACAAGCAGAAGCAGACTTTTACGACCAAAACTTTACTGCAGATGCCTCAGTAACAACATTCTCTGCGATAAAGACTATACAAATTACAGAACCTACAGACATTGAACCCATAACTGATAACAACAACCATACAATTGCCAACCCAGAGATTCTCTACTCTTCATACCACAATGATGGCACGACAAGATACAAGGTAACTGCACCTGACGGTACCTGTGTCATAGGCAGCACAAATGACTGTCTTGTGCAGGACTCAACATTTGGAGAAAGAGGACAATTAAAGAGCATAACAATAGGTGACCAAATTTACAGAGTAAGATATTCCGGACCAGATGACTCTATTGAAAGATTCTCTATAACATCGGTCGATCCGATAGTGGGACAGTGGAAGGTAGAAATTGATTCGTCTCAAGGATTTGTCCCACAAGCAGATGCAATGAAGGATGTGGCCATGAAGGTAACCTATAGACCAATTGAAACACCATTCATGACGCAATAGTGTCAGGAAAATTTTTCTATTGTAAAATCATGGAAACTTGGTTTCTTTGGCAAGATGCGCATCAAGATCTGAGATCTTTATTCTTTCTTGGCTCATAGAATCTCGCATCCTGATTGTCACTGTATCATCCTGTAATGTCTGATGGTCAACTGTTACGGCAAAGGGTGCACCCACCTCATCAAGTCTTCTGTATCGTCGTCCTATGGCGCCGGAATGATCTAAAAATGCGTCATATCTTGTCCTAATCTTTGAAAAGATCTCTTCTGTTTTTTCTGCAAGACCATCTTTTTTTAAAAGAGAAAGTATTCCGACATGTACTGGTGCCAGATATGGCTTGAGAGATAACACAACTCTGTCATTTTCTTTGTCTTCTCTGAAACTGTGCTCTAAAATGGTGTACAGGCTTCGGTCTATTCCCATGGATAGCTCAAAAACATGGGGCAAGACCTTGACATTGTCATCGAGCACCTCGAATTTTTCTTTGCTTATCTTGCCGTGGCTTGTCAAGTCGTAATCGGATCTATAATTGCATGCTACAAGCTCAAGCCATCCGGTGGCAGTCTGCACCTCAAAGTCAAATGCCACAGAGGCATAGAATGCCTTCTCCTTGTCTCCAAGTTTTCTGAATCTGCTTTTGCTTGTATCGATTCCAGTCTTTTGATAAAATTCTATGAGCAATCCAAGATAATATGCCACAAGTTTGTTTGGAACAACTTTGGTCTCATAGGCCTCTTTGCATGTCATAGGTTTGATGGTATCATCAATCATTATGTGAAGAACGGTATTCTCAATCTCGGAGAACCCCTCTATATCATCAAGCCTGTTGGGGTTGCAAAATACCTCAATCTCTGCCTGATAAAATTCTCTTAGGCGAAGAAGGCTCTGGCGTGGCGAGATCTCGTTTCTAAAACTCTTTCCTATCTGGGCAACTCCTATTGGAAGCCTGCCACGCATTGTCTTGTATAGTCTTGGAAAATCAACGAAAATAGATTGGCATGTCTCGGGCCTAAGATATGCGGGCTCGTCTTGTGGGCCTATCCCAACCCTGAACATCATGTTGAACTTTTTTGCATTCTCAAAACTTCCCTTGCACTTGGGGCACCTGACATTTTTTTCTGCAATCACTTTGTTGAACTGCTCAAGTTCTGCACTCTCCGGTACCACTATCGAAGTAATCTCTGCAATCAGTTTGTCAGCCCTGAAGATAGATTTGCATTTCTGACATGTTATTACAGGATCTGCAAAGCTTGACAGGTGGCCTGATGCTGTAAACACAGACTGTGACATTATCTGCGAGCCATCAATCTCCAGCATTCTGTCTCGTCTGACAAGTTCTCTTCTCCACAATTCGATGAATTTGTTCTTAAGACTCACACCAGATGGTCCATACTCCCAGAACCCTGCAGGTGCGTCAGAATAAATCTCACAGCTTGGAAAATAAAATCCCCTTTCAAGTGCAAGTTGCATTATTTGCTCGTAGTTCATCTTGATATCATCATCACCAAAGGCACTAAATCAAGCCAGTTCCTTAACTTTTTTAAGGTTGCCAATATCGTCTCGCCTCTCGTCAATGGGCGTCTCCAAAACTATTGGAATTTTTTTCGAGTTTATGGTTTGTATTACATGTGCAAGCCCTTTCTCTCCAATGTGTCCCAGTCCAATGTGTTCATGTCTGTCAAGATTGCATCCCAGCTCGCCCTTTGAGTCATTGAGATGCAGTATCTTTAGATTTTCAAATCCTATTGTATCATGAAACTTTTCAAGTGTATCAGAAGAACTCTTTTCTGTCCTTAGGTCATATCCTGCTGCAAATGCATGACATGTGTCAATGCATATTCCAAAACGCTTGGCAGGCCTTAGCTGTTCAAATATTGCACCAAGC
>JBOGQT010000033.1:0-9069 GCA_050749105.1 Nitrosotalea sp.
TATTGACGTTAAAGTTGACTGCTTCATTTGCAATGTTTTGGTCTGCAAATACAGGTATATTCAGAGTGGTGCTATCCAATGGATTAATCTGCTCTACATACCACCTTGGATCATCTAGGATCCTAAAATCAGAAGAGCTTGGCGTAAGTGTAACTGCTATGTTTGATATCTTGGAAGGAGAGAGATTCTGCAAACCTAGTGTAAGATTTTGCATCACACCCATCATGACATAGGATGGGGTTGAGAGTTTAACGTTAAAGTTTAAGCTAGCCGCTCCAATAATGAGATCTACTGTCTTCTCGTCAGTTATCTGATTTCCCTGGCCATCAAAATATACCACACTCATTGGTATGTGCAAGGTCTGACCAGAAAGATTTGGCGGTACAAAAATGTTAAACGAAAACGCCTTTGATGATCCAGGTACGACATTGCTTATGTTCCAGTGATGCTGATCGATTACGACATTTTGCAAGTTAGATTCGCTATTAACAGTAGTGTTAGTTGACAGAGGGCTGATTGTGACATCCACATTATTGAGAGGGGATGTACCATTGTTCAAGACTTGAACTGTAACCTCGTTGTTTGATCCCGGCTGTATGAATGGGTTTTCTGCCTTCATGTTAAGAACACTCTTTCCTGTGACCTTAAAGTCAAAGTCATAGAAGGATTGGTGAACACCATTTTCTCTTACCCTTGAATAGGTCAGTTCTACAGTTCCAGAATAGTTGTGGATTACTACTGATTTGTCCAAGTTTACATAAAATGTAAGAGTAAAAGAGCTACCGCTTGTTGCCGTTTGCGAGTTGTCTGCCTCAATCAATCCGTTAACAAGTGGAGTGGCCGATGAGAAACCTGCTGGAAGTGACATCAGTCCACTAATGCCTGCAATGTCTTCTGTACCTACGTTTGAAAACAGTATAGTAAATGGAACGTTTTGATCTCCTGGCTGTACTTCAATTTTTTGATTTGGATATCCGAAATAGGCGTCAAGGAATTTGATATCAGTGTAACCATGCTCAAAGGGAGACGCTCCTGGTGCAGCTTGTTCTGGGGCGCTTTGAGCGTAGCTTGGTATTACTAGTTGCCCTGCAAGAAATATTGCAATAAGCAGAATTGTTTTGTAGATCATGCCAGGCTTGTCTCCAATTCTCCCTCAACTAGTTTACCATCTTTTATTGTTACTATTTTGTCAACCTCACCAAATTGCGGCCTTTCATGTGTAACTATGATGAAAGTTTGGTTTAGCTTTTTGTTCAATGATTTTAAAAGCTGTACTGTAGTTTCTGCTGATATCGAATCCAAGGCTCCAGTCGGTTCGTCAGCTAAAACAATGGCTGGTTTGTTTATCAGGGCCCGTGTAATGGCAACTCTTTGGGCTTGGCCTCCTGATATTTTGTTTCCGAATTTGTTAAGTTGTGATTCAAGCCCAACGGTTTTGAGTAGTCTCTTTGCCTCTACCTCAGCGCCTTCCAGTGTACCTTGAATATGTCTTGGCAAAGTTACATTTTCTAGAACTGTCAAGTCAGCCAACAAGTTTGAGAATTGAAATATGAATCCAAGCTTTGAATTCCTAAATGACGAAAGTTGGTCATCGTTGAGAGTTGAGGTATCTACTCCATCAATTATCACCTTACCACTTGTTGGCCTGTCAAGAAGACCTATCATGTTAAGTAGTGTTGTTTTGCCAGAACCGGAGCTACCTACTATCAGTGTGAATTCCCCTCTCTTAACGGTGAAGTTGATATTTTTTAATGCCTTAACTGCAGTCTCGCCTGAGCCATATACCTTTTCCAGATCATGTACTTCTAATACATTATCAGGCAGTTCTCATCGCCTCCACTGGTTCCAGTCTGGTAGCCTTGAATGCAGGATATATCGACGCTACAATAGCAAGTGTAAATGCCATGATGTCAGTTTGAATTAGACCCGGCCAGTTGTATGAGACCTCTAAAGCCAGACTTCCATTAAATGTCATATGAGTTTCCTTAGCATATGTGGTATAACCTATTGCCATAGCCGTTCCCACGATTGTTCCTAAACTACCTATCACTATTCCCTGAAAGATAAATACCATCAGGATATCTTTTCTTTTCGAACCTATTGCTCTGAGTACACCAATGTCACGTGTCTTGCTTGCTACCTGCATCATTTGAATTGTCACAACGCCAAAAGCAGACGAGACCATTCCAAAAAGCCCAACTAGGTTAATTAATGCAATACCTGATCTAAAACCACTGAGTTGTACCTCAGCGGCTTGTTGTATTGTCTGAGCTTTGAAATCATCTGCATTTGATGGAAATGCGTCAAGGAAAAGTTGCTTGGTATCATTTGCCTTTGTTGGATCATTTAGTTTGACAAGAATTTCTGTGGTTTGGCCTGGCCTTTGAATCATTTCTCGTAGTGTGTCAATGTTAATTATTGCACCGTTATCATATCCGTTATTACCCGCTGTCTGAGATATTCCAACAATTACGAATCTTTTTAGTACATCATTTCCAAATTGATCCTTTACTTTTAGTTTTACAGTATTGCCAATCCCTGGATACCCAAGGTCCCGGTCTACAAGCGCTCCCAAAACTATCGAGTCTCTTGTTGAGACGTATTGTCCTTTTACAGCTTGGTAAAGGGTAGATGCCTGCTCATCCCATTCCGGTTTGACTCCAACTAGAGTAAAAGGAACATTGTAATCTTGAATTAGTTGACCGTTTACGGTTGCGTTTATGGAATATACGTTTGTAAATAGTCTTGGTGCTGCTGCTTGGACCCATGGAATTCTATCAAGCCAGTTTACCAGCATAAAGTCATTTCTTGTGATAAAATCTCCTTTTTTTGTGATGTATACGTTTCCGTACCTGTAGTTGACCAAATCCCTGACAATAGCATCATACAAGCCCTGAAAAATTACCGAGTTTACTGAAACTACCAGTATGGCAATTGCTATTGCAAGACATGCGGCAATTAAGCTGCCTTTCTTTTTTGTAATGAATCTAATGCCTATCTGTGCTCGGTAATCCACGAAGGATCAGGAAATAGTCGTATATTTAATATTTTGTAGTATTTTTATTAGAGAACACGACAATTATATATACAAATGTTCTAAATCCAAAGAAGTAGGGTATAATGACACAGAGAATGGACAAATTAGACATTGAAATTCTTTCCCGCTTGTTGAATAACTGCAGGACACCTGATAGCCAGATAGGCAAAGAGATCGGAATTTCAGGAGTAGCAGTAAAGTCTAGAATTCAAAAAATGATTGAGCAAAAAGTCATTGAGAATTTCACACTAAAAATTGAGCCGCCGGTTTTGGGCTATAGTGTTCTCTATTTTGTTGTGATAGGAAAAGAGCTTGGAGATATTTTAGACAAGATACAACTTGTGGGAGAACAGTTTTTTGTTGTTCCCTGTATTGGTGGAATTACCGTATGCAGTATTGTAGTAAAAGAAAACCCTGAACATGCAGTAAAGATTGCAAAAAATATTCTAAGAGATGTTAGAGTGCTAAGCATATTTGAAGCAAAGAGTCCAGAGATAAGGTCAGACTTGACAAAGACTGACATTTGGATAATCGATATTTTGTTGAACGAGCCGAGATTAAAAATAGAAGAGATTGCCAAGATATCAGGCTTTTCTACAAAGACGGTAGCAAGATCTCTTGATAAATTACAAAATGATGAAGCAATTCAATTTACTTTGATTTACAATCCCAAAAGGATGGGAAAATACATCCCATTTACGATTCTTGTTTCAGTTGACTGTGATGTTAAAACAACATTGTCTAAATTAGAGAAAAAGTTTGAAAATTATTTTTTGCAAAAGCCGTTTGTACATCTAGATAAAATAGTGGTCTTTCTTTATAGTGATGATATATACAAGATTGATGAGCTTAGCCAGAAAGTTCACGAAATAGATGGAATACAATCAGTTGATCTTTTCATCCCAAAAGAAATTAATTTTCCACAAAAATGGGTAAAAAATACCATTGAACATGCAAAGAAATCAAAGAGATTACATCTAATGACTGAGATACATTCATAATATTATCAGACCGGCATTTAGGTAAATGAAAAAGAAAATTTTTCAGGGAAGAGTTCTTTCTCTTGACGTTTACAAACTATCACTCAGGGGACGCAAAGTAACAAGAGAAGTAATTGAACACCCAGGTGCTGCAGCCATGCTTGCCATAGAAAATGGAAAGCTGCTGCTTGTAAAACAGCACAGGTTTCCGCATGGATTTGTTCTTGAGATTCCTGCTGGTACTCGCAAAAAAGGCGAAAATCCAAAAAAATGCGCATACAGGGAGCTAAAAGAGGAGACGGGCTACGAGGCAAAGAAGATGATTCCACTTGTAAAATATTATCCCTCAATTGGATACAATACAGAGGTAATCCATTGCTTTGTGGCATCTGGGATCAAAAAGGTATCAGGACTAGAGCTAGATGAGGATGAAATAATATCAGTTGTAAAAATTGATTTCAAGAAAGTTTTGAAGATGATATTGTCAGGCAAGATTGTGGACTCGAAGACAATCTGTGCAGTGTTGACATATGCAATGAAAAAGAAGATCTACGTGTAGACTGGTTTTACAAGATCTGCAATATCGGCCCAACATCTTGCAAGCTTTTCAAGAGTATATACCAGATCTAGGAATTGTATTGATACTTGTTTCTTTGGTTCAAGTGAAGACATGGCATCAGAAATTTTCTTTTGATAATTTCTAAATGACGTGATGGCCTCTATTGCAAGTAATCTGTTATTTTCTATAAATGAAATGATAGACTTTTCATGAATGTTTTCAATTTCTACTGCCATGGAATGAAGCTTTTTTGACTCTGTCTTGGAGCGACCAAGATCTGGTATGGAATTTGCAAGTTCTACGATTGTATCACCTGCACTTTCCATCAGATTTGCTGCAATTCTATAGTCCAAAATGTCAATGTTTCCTAAATTGAATACAGTCGCAAGTCTTCTGTCTACCAACGCGCTACGAATCAATCGGACAAGCAAAAAGTATTGCCTGTCTATCTCATCGTCCCTGCTTGAAATTGTCTGCAATACAGTTTTGTCATCTGACGTAAGTGAGTTTATTGTATCCCGAAATAATCCAATTGCAATTGAACTCATTCTCTTTAGGATCTTATCTGGATTCAGGGTTGTAGCATCCAAGAGAAATTGTACATTGATATTTGTGGCATCTTCGTCGACAATTTCCATTCCAACAAGTCTGCGCATCAGGCCACGAATTTTTTCTCGGTCTTCAACTGAGATTGCAGATTTTCCCTTTATCTTTATTATATCATACCCAAGAAGATAAGCGCCTGTAATGTCTGCGCTGATGTTTTCTTTTTTTGATACTGGATATTCTATGATGACTTCCTTTGGAGGACGACTGTTTCCAATTGGTGTAATTGAGATGCTGTTGGTTCCTGTCTCAATTTCTACTTCGTCACTTTTTTCAAGCCTGTTTGATTTCACCCACTCTACTGGCAACGATACCAAGATGCTGCTGCCTATCTTTTGCAGGCGTCGAATGAATTTAGTCAATTTATTCTAGTATAAATAATATAATCATCATTTTTATATTTTTACCAAAATTTAAACTCATCATGCAAGCAGCGGCCTTTGCGCCAGGTCACATAACTGGTTTTTTCAAGGCTCAGGTAGAGCCAACAAGGCCAGAAATGAAGGGATCCATTGGAGCAGGATTTTGCATAAAGGAGGGTGTTACAACAAAAGTCAAAGTCACAACATCTGGCAACCCTGGTTTTGAAATCGCTGTTACTGGTTACAAGTCTGACAACACCCAAGTATCAGAATTTGTTGCAAGAGAATTTTTGAAACTTGTCAAGGAAAATTATTTTTTTGAGATAGAACACTATAGTGAAATTCCTGTTGGTTATGGTTTGGGCTCTAGTGGTGCTGTTGCACTTAGCTTGGCATTTGCGTTAAACAAGGCTCTTGGGACAAATCTTTCCCGTACCCAAGTCGGACAGATAGCTCACAATGCAGAGATTCATTGCAAGACAGGACTTGGAACTGTGTTATCATCATACCATGGAGGCTTTGAGATAAGAACAAAACATGGTGCACCTGGAATTGGTAGTTTGAAAAAGATTCGCACTGATTATTCTGCAATTGTAATTTGTTTTTCTCCAATATCTACAAAGAAATTCATCGGAACACATCTTTCAAAGATAAATGGTCTTGGTGGAAAAATGGTCACAAGGTTGCTCAAGTCAAGGGACCAGATGGAGTTTTTGGACATGTCACTAGAGTTTGCAAGATATGTGGGCGTGATTACTCCAAAGATGCAGCAGGTAATTGATGACCTGCAACATCATGGATTCAAATGTGGTATTGCAATGTTTGGAGAAACTGTATTTACATTAATACCAAAGACAAAAGAATCTCAAGTGTTACAGATTTTAGAAAAATATCACGACGGCATCATAATCAAAACAGAAATTGACAAAAGTGGAGTCAGGACATCCTAGTGTTAATCCCAAGATCTCATCCCAGGGCCGCATCCCTGTACATTAGAGAGAGATTAGTTCGCGGATACAGAGATGGAATGGTTATCGAGGAAGGTCTCTTGGCCCATGGTAGAGGCGAAATGTTTGACTATCTCATTGGCGAGAAGACCTCAAAGACGTCTCATGATGCAATAAAGGCCGCTGCTCGTATGCTGCTTTTGGCAAAACATCCCGTGATATCAGTAAATGGCAACTTTGCAGCACTTTGCCCAAAAGAGATTATCCACCTTGCAAAAATTATCGGTGCAAAAATTGAGGTTAACCTGTTTTATGCAAGCGAGAAAAGAAAGAGAGTCATTGCTTATACTCTTAAAAAAAATGGTGCAGACCAGATTCTTGGACTGGACAGCAGATTTTCTCAAAAGATTCCAAAACTTGACAGTGCAAGAAGAGTTGTAGACGAGCGCGGTATTTTTATTGCTGATGTCGTGTTGGTACCGCTAGAAGATGGTGATAGAACCATTGCGTTGAAAAAATTTAGAAAAAAAGTGATAACCTTTGATCTCAATCCAATGTCACGCACTGCACAGACTGCCGATATTACCATTGTTGACAATGTAACCAGAGGCATGCAGATTCTAATTAAAACATGCAAGAAAATGAAAAAATCCAGATTAAATAAAAAATTCAAGTTTGACAACAAGAAAAATTTGAGTCAGTCCATCCTTGTGATAAAAAATAATCTTGGGAGAATGACTCATGCCTAAATCTGTAAGAGAGATACTTTCCATGAAAAATTCTAAAAAGATTACTGTTATCACTGCATATGATTATACCACTGCGCAGCTTTGCGACAAGACGGGAATTGACATCTTACTTGTTGGAGACAGCGGTGGGATGGTGATGCTAGGTTATGAAAATACCATTCCTGTTACCATGGAGCAGATGTGTTTTTTTATCGAGGCAGTAGGCAGAGGCAGACAGAATGCCATGGTTGTTGCAGACATGCCCTTCATGTCGTATCAGGCAAGTAAGTCGCAGGCAATTGAGAATGCCGGCAGACTTGTCAAGGCGGGGGCAGATGCAGTGAAATTAGAGGGCGGAATCGAAATTAAAGATACTGTCAAAGCGATTGTTGAGATCGGCATACCTGTCATGGGACACATTGGATTTCAGCCACAAACAACCACGCTACAAGAAGGATACAAGGTGCAGGCAAAGACAAAGGATGCTGCTCTCAGTCTAATCCAGAACGCAAAGGCCTTGGAAGAGGCAGGTGCTTTTAGTATTGCACTAGAGATGGTGACAAGAGAAGTATCAAAAATAATAACAGAATCCATCAGGATTCCAACAATAGGAATTGGCTCCGGTTCTGACTGCGATGGACAGGTGTTAGTTGTGCATGATGTTTTGGGCCTTTATGAAAAGATCAAACCCAAGTTTGCCAAAAGATATCTTGATCTTGCAGGGGACATTGTAAAAGCTGTTACAGATTACAAGAACGATGTGATATCTGGCAAGTTTCCATCACAAGAACATTCGTTTTCAATGGAAAAATCTGAACTTGAAAGGTTGAGAAAAGAGATTGCGTGAACATCCATCGCTTGATATCGTAAGCTCTGACGGTTCTGAGCTTGTCGGAAAAAAAATTGTTTTATGCATAACAGGAAGTGTTGCTGCATACAAGGCAATTGAGCTTGCAAGGCTCTTGATGCGACATGGTGCAAATGTTACATGTGTTGCAAGCAAGGCTGCAACTGATCTTATCAAGCCAAGCTACTTCAAGTGGGCCACAGGAAACGAGGTGATTACAAAACTTACAGGAGATCTTGAACACATTAAAGTTGCAGATTATAAACAGTCAGATCTAATTGTTGTATATCCTTGTACTGCAAATACACTTGGAAAGTTGGCTAACGGTATTGATGACACTCCAATCTCTACAGTTCTAAGTGTTGGATTTGGCTCAAGGATTCCAATAGTGATATCACTTGCCATGCACCAGTCCATGTACGAAAATCCAGCAGTTGTAAAGAACATACAGTTTCTAAAAGGCAAAGTACAGTTTATTGCGCCGCAATTTGTAGAAGGTAAGGCAAAGGCTGCAGAACCGGAGGAAGTACTTGACTTTGTATTGAAAAAATACAGTACATCTCCTGCTTTGCAAGGCAAGAAAGTACTGATTACCGCAGGTCCAACTATAGAATACATCGACCCCGTACGTGTCATAACCAACCAGAGCTCAGGTAAGACAGGTGTTCTTCTTGCAAAGGAGCTTGTCTCATCAGGTGCAAAGGTTACCTTTGTTTATGGTCCTGGCATAGAGCCTGCTCCAAAGGGGGCCAAGGTCTTGAGAGTAAAGACTGGCAGAGAAATGTTGGATACAGTAAGACAAGAAATGAAACAAAGGTTTGACATTGTTGTATTAGCTGCTGCAGTGTCTGACTATACTGTAGAGAAGCCAAACAAGACAAAGATCAAAAGTGATGCAGAGAAGATGGTTGTAAAACTGAAGAAGGTGCCAAAGATCATCAATGAGGTCAAAAAGATTCAGAAAGACGTGTTTCTGGTCGGTTTCAAGGCAGAGACTGATGTA
>JBOGQT010000034.1:0-2763 GCA_050749105.1 Nitrosotalea sp.
ATGATAGTGCAGACAGGCCTGGATCACTTGACAACCTAAAGGTGGAAGTCATTGTACCAACTGGTTCAGCCTTAACTGTTGAAAGACAAGTACCATCAGTCACGACAAACATAGTTGACCTAGGGTAGGCGAAAGTAATTGGGAATGATTACTGCTAATCCACTTTTTTTACTGACAAAGATATCAAAAAATACACGATTTTTCATAGCAGGAAGTGGAATAGCTTGCTATGGTTTGTTCTTGTATGAACTACTTCCAGAATATCTTTTCAATCCCCAATCTGCATTATATTATTTTGTATTACCGACAGTTGTTGTAGTTACCATACTTGTGGGGTTGCCAAAATTATTTTCCAAGAAAACGCAGAGAGGATCTCAGACTGGTTCTGCTGTATCAGGTCAAATGTCGCAATCACAAGTTGAAACAATTTCCACCGAACAAACAAAAGAACCAGGTATCATCTTGCCAGATAATGGTGTAGATGCAATGTTGTCTACAATTCCGGGCCAGAACCCTACACTTTCAAATGAGGTTCCAAATTCAGCTATAATTCAAGCTCCAGTGATAGACGAGGTCGCCATACAAGACATGGTTTCAAGAGCCATGGAACCAGTGCAGAAGGACTCTACCAGAATACAGGATACAATAAGCGATCTGAGAAATGAGATAAATACAATCAAGAGTAGTATGGATACCTTGTCGTCAACGGTAGAGGCTTCGTTGACTGACCTGAAATCATTTCAGGCAGAATTGGCAAATCCATTAAATTTTATGCGAAAATACTTTGATTCAATGGACATAAAGTCACTATCTGATCCTTCACTTCCCTTACACGTAGAGCATCTGCCTCTGTTAGATTCAACACAGACCAACTCAAACTCTGAAAAAAATGAGTCTGATCAAGTCAAAAGTGAAATGCATGAAAATAATTTAAAGAGTAAGGAAAACTCTGAAAATCAGACAAAAAAATACGATGCAAATGCTGTACAAGATGATGCACATGAAGCACTATCTTTTAAACAGATACTTGGCAGTGGTCTTACTCTGGGCAAATTGATGACAACAATATCATTAATGGAGGAGATCTTACAAACGTTAGGAAGAGATTCAATAGATGTTTTAATAGATCAATGTAAGATGATGGGTCTAAAGTCCGAAGAAGAGCATGTAATCTATAACGTTATCAACATGATGGACAAGTCTGGTTTGTCTGTAAACGACACACTGATCATGTTATACAAGTTTGGCAAAGTAATGAGCATGAATGATAGAGAAGCTGATTTGATTTATGCTAAATTAATGGTAAACCAAGGCAAAAATCATGATAACATAATGACTGTAGAAAAGAAGGCAGGTTAAATGGCATCTGCAGTCTTCACAGAAGCAATTCTGATAATAGCCTCAGTAATAATCGCAGCAGGGCTTGCAGGAGTTGTGATGACCAAAGTGGGTACTTTTCAATCCACGTTTACGCAAACAACAGAGAGCCAAAAGCAGATAATCCTGACAAATATCAAGATAATCTACCTTACAAACTCTTCTACAAATAGCATAAACGCATGGGTGAAAAATATTGGCTCGTATCCAATTACAAGTCCTCAAAATACCGATGTATATTTTGGTCAGATTAATCAGATGCAGAGAATACCGTATGTCTATCCACCATCAGGATTGTCCTGGGCATTTTCTAGTCCAATATCTACCTGGAACCAGACAGCCACCTTACAGATTAATGTAACAGACCTGCCCACAATTCAATGCGGTTCCACATATGACCTGCAAGTAACTACACCAAACGGAGTAAGTGATCAACAATTCACGAGATTTTGCTAGTTGGGGAGGAGGCGAAATGGGATTAAGCATAGCAATGTCTGGCGGCATTGTAACCTTTTCCATAGTATATGCCATGATGTCTTTTCCTGCAATTATTGACGACACTACAAAGATAAGCACGTCAGAGGCACAGATGGCAAATAGTCAATTTTCAAGGCTGCAAACAAACATCAACATTTCCAATCTGCAAGATAATAGTGGTAGTAGCCCAGCCACTTTACAGATAACTAACACAGGAAACACAGTATTATGGAATTACAATAATTTTGATATGATCATTACATATCAAGAAGACGCTACAAATAATCCAATACTGACTGAGACCTTAAAATACGTAAATAACTGCACTGGACTTGCATCAGATCAGTGGTGTATTTCACAAATTCAAAATGACAACATACATCCCGGACTGCTTGACCCCGGAGAAATAGCCACCATAGATGCACAACCGTCTCATTCCACAAATAGCGGTGGCATATTTACAGTGGAGTTTGGAACCGATAACGGCGTTACAACCTCAGACTCGGTGAAGATATCATGATAAAGACAGTACCGACAGGAAATGAAGAAGTTGACAGACAGTTGGCGGGAGGCATACCAACCCCATGTCTTATGCTAATAGAAGGAGAACATGGGACAGGAAAGAGTGCGCTTGCAGCCCAGTTCATCAAGGGAATACTAGACTCAAACATGAAGGTTCTTTGTATTACTGAAAACACAGTAAAGGACTATATCGAAAAAATGAAGACAATTACCTTTAATTTTACCAGGCCGTTTTTGCAAAATAAATTCTCTGTACTACCATTGCATGTGTATGGTGCCATGTGGTCTGAACGCCAATCCTCATTTCTGTTGCCTGTGATTGGCAGATACATTAGCATCAATGCAAAGAAATGCGATGTTGTGGTAATTGATTCTATTTCACTTTTG
>JBOGQT010000035.1:0-28480 GCA_050749105.1 Nitrosotalea sp.
ATATGGCATTTGGGAAGATTTGCATGCAATTTTTCATAAGCAATCATCTGAGCCTTTGAAATGAGTATTCTATCATCATGGAATATTTTAAGCTCAAAAATAATAAATCCACCATTGTGTTCAATCAACCAATCGATATCCGTGCCGCCATATGCCTTCATGCGTTTTGATATTATATTTCCAAGAACCTCCCTTGTTTTTGCAAATAGCTGTGGGTTTGCTATCTTGTGCTTTGGCTCATCTAGTTCGTCTTTGGTATATGCTGTTTTCTGGTCACTTGATTTCTTGGCCGACTCTTTATGGCTATACATGATATCGGCAAGGCTAGGCTTGGCATCAGATACCATATCACAAATGAAACTTTACAACCTTATAGGTACACAAAATCAATTTTTTAAAACAAACAGCTACTACACATGTGCTATGAAACTAGATTTCAATAAACAACAGATTTGGTATTTGGTTTAACCCAATGATCTAGAGTGCTTTTGTGTATGTGGTCTCTCTCCGGGATATTTGCGCCTCGTGTGGCCAGAAGGCCTTCCATACAATAGCTCTAGAAACCATGCCTCATATTCTATCTCTTCTCTGAGTATGTCCTTTGTCATGTCATATGTGGCAGGATCTTTGCCGTGTGTCATCTTACACACCTTGTTCCAGTTTACAATGGTTCCCTGCTCTGCCTTTAGGCATTTTTCATGGATTGCTGAATGATATAAATAATTCTCGTATGCTGCAAAGCTTATAATGGTTAGGTATCTAATCATTAGTTGTCTAGTTATATGACAAAATATGATTTTGAGGCCAGTGCGGGATTTGTAGTAAACAGCACTGCAAAAGCTTTTCAAAAAACACTAGATCTAGAACTTAGGAAGAACGTTGGAGTGACAATTAGCCAGTGGCGTGTGGTTGTAACTCTTATACAACACCCTGGTTTGACCCAGAAAGAAATTGCAGACAAGGTAGGAATTGAAGGAGCAACACTGGTGCCAGTAATAGATAAAATGGAAAAGGAAGGGTTGCTCAAAAGAAAACCTGACTCCAAAGACAGAAGAGTAAACAGAATCTATCTGACTTCAAAATCTGACTCTCTGTGGAATTCTATGATGGAGTGTGCGCTTCACATAAGAAAAGTCTCTACCAAAAATATTTCAGAAAATGAGCTTGAAACTACACTAGAAACTTTACGCAAGATGTCAAAAAATCTGGCAACATATTTTGAGGTTGATACAATGGTTGCAATCTCAAGGAAAAAATCCTGAGAGTGAAAAAAAATGGTAATGTCAAAAAACTCCAAGGATATTCCTGCCGATAAGATATCATCGCGAGCTTGGAAGACGCTTGTAATTTTAAGCCTGCTTGCAACAATGGTCATGTATGCTGAAACTATGCTTGTACCAGCAATTCCAGACCTGATCAAGGATTTTCATATCTCTTATAGCATATCGTCATGGATTCTTACGACATATCTTGTAGCTGGAGCAATCATGACTCCGATTACAGGTAAACTATCAGACATCTATGGAAAGAAAAAGATGTTGCTTATCATTATGTTGATTTACGCAGTAGGTGTATCCTTGGGAGGTTTTGTTACAAATATTTCCGAGATGATAGCTGTCAGAATAATTCAAGGAATTGGAATGTCAATGTTTCCAATAGCCTTTGGAATGGTAAGGGAACAATTTCCAATAAGCAAGATTGCCATAGGGCAAGGTGTCATAACATCAATGTTTGCAGCAGGGGCGGTCATAGGATTGGTCGTGGGCGGACACTTGATTCAAAACTATGGCTGGCAAGCAACTTTCTTCTCGATAATTCCAATTGCACTTGCGTTGTTATTTATAATAAAGAGATCCATACACGTAGACGAGGTCCACCCTCAATGGAAGGCAGAAGGGCCAAACGGGACTATGCCTAATACAAAAAATTCAATTGATATTCAGGGCGCTGTGACCTTGGCAATATTTGTGACTGCATTTTTGATGGCCCTGACATTTGTTCAGACAGGTGACTCGGTAGGATCTTCCACAACTATTGGTTTGGTTGTAGTCGGAATCGTCTACATGATTCTCTTTGTAATAATTGAAAAGAGATCTAAATCTCCGCTAGTTGATCTCAAGATACTTCTCAACAAGGTAATACTTCCAGCAAACGTGTTGGTAATGATTGTAGGAATGTCAATGTTCATGGTATTTCAGACCATACCTGTACTGGTTCGAAGTCCAATACCGTTGGGCTTTGGAGAAAATCCTGTGGCTACCGCAAACGTACAGCTCCCGTTTGCTCTGGTTCTGCTCATCTTTGGCCCAACTTCAGGTTTTATCATTTCAAAACTTGGTTCTACAAAGCCAATAATAGTTGGCAGCATAATTGGTGCAACAGGATTTGCTAGTCTTCTTATGTATCATTCTACAGAACTTTCTATATCGATAAGTCTTGCAGTGCTGTCTACAGGTCTGTCACTTATCAACGTGGGAGCAATGAATGTAATTATGGTTGCAACCCCAAGACAAAACATGGGAGCCTCATTAGGGATGAGCACCTTGATAAGAATAATTGGTGCATCTATTGGGCCTGCATTGGCTGGAATGTTCATGCAGGTTAACAAGACTTCGATACCAGGTGTGATTGGCACATTTCCGACTCGGGATTCTTACAACCTGATATTTCTTTGCGCTACAATTGTGGCTATTGTATCAATCGGACTTGCCATATTTTTGAGAAAATCTGTTTCTAAAAACCTAGTTCATACGAAATAAGAAAGTTTTAGGATTAGTTTGGAGCGTCTTTACTTTCAAGTTTGTCTTTGAGCAAACTGATCTCATTTTTAGCTGCCTCATATTCCTCCCTTGTCCGTGCTAGTGCGGCCTTTACGACATCCATCTCCTTCTTGACTGCTTCATACTTTGAATTGAGTGCAGCTGCCACTGCACCTGCCGCCTCTACAATTTTTTTGGCATCATCCTTTTTGCCCACCAATGCAAGTTCTTTTTCTATAAATTCCAGCTCGCCTTTGACTATGAGAATCTCCTTTTTCTTTGACTCTTGTTGGGATTTTAAAGAATCAATCTCAGATCTTGCCTTTTGTATTGACACGTTTATTCCATCCAGTTCTGTTTTGGACTGGTTTATTTTTGACCTGATCTCTTCGAGCTGACCAAGTTTGTTTTCTTTTTGAGACTCGATTGATGATAACTCGTCTTTTACCTGCTGAATTTGGTGCTTGATTGCATCGACATCTCTCTGATTGTATTGGGATTTGACCATGTCAAGCTCAGACTTGGCTGTCTTGATTTGGTCAAGTATTGACTCGCGCTCTGTTTTGATTGAGGCCACCTCTGATCTTACGAAATCAAGTTCCGCTCTTGCAGTCTTGGACTCTTTTGTAATTGCATCCAGTTCAGACTTAACACCATCAAGTTCATGAGAATAGGAATCAAATGCAATTGCGCTCTCTTCAATCTCTTTTTTCAGCTGGTCAAATTCATTTTGCGATTGTTCTTTTTGACTCTGTCCTGTAGTACTTTGTGTGTTTTCTCTTACAGACTCTTCCTTTTCAGATTCTTTCTTTGAGCGGCCAAAGAGCCCCATTGATATCACTTGTTGTCCATGGTAAGAAAAGCATTCCTCTTTTGTGACGGTAAGAAGTTCATCAATTACTTTTCTTCTTGAGAAAACTTGTGTAAAACCCAAATCCGCCTATGGCAAATCCAAATGCCATGATGGCAACACCGCCCACTAGGTCATTTTTAAAGTAATTTGGAGCAAATATGAAGATCAATATGCCGATTGCAATCATGACAATGCCGTTTCCTTTGGGTCTGTTGTGTTCGTTGTGTGCCATAACTATAGGTGTTCAGAGATGGTAGCAATCACTTTTTTTCTTCCAATGTCTAGTATGAACGGTCCTATCTTTGGTCCTCTGTCTGAAGCCAATATTATCTGGTATAACATCTTGAAGAAATCTTTGGGCTGTACTCCATTGTCTTTTGCAATTTGATATATGGTATTTTGCAGATCAGCCGGCTCGTCATTGCCAGACAGAATATTTGTCAGAGCTGTTAGTGCCTTCTTTGACATTTCATCTATCTGAACTTCCACCTTGGTTGGTTTGTCAAAATCATCCGCATAATTTCCTGCCAACATTATCAACTCGCTAATTTCTGGAGATACTTCCTTTATGGTACCATATTCCATGAGCTTCTTTGTTACTTTTGAAATTCTGTCCTCTCTGAATATAGTGCATAGCTGGATTAGCAGCCTGTAATTTACATACTGTGAAGGATCTTTTGGAGGGTTTAACAAGTTAACATATTCGTACAACCCTTTTGTTTTGATTATCTTTATTTCATTATCAAGTTTTATCTTTCCAAAGTATATGTTTTCAAGTTCATGGTATTCATCCATCAATGCTGGAATGTCATCAAAGCCAACTTCGCGTGCTCCGGTGATTCTCTTGTATAAGAGCAATAGGATTGATTTTGGAGTGCCATATCTTAGCCAGACCTGTGATGTTACAACATTTCCTAAAGACTTGGATATTTTCTTTCCGCCTTTGTCAAGAAACATCTCGTATTTTACATGTGTGGGGTGTTGGAAGTTTAGTATCTCGTCTGAAACCCAGTCGTTAACCTTGACAGAATCCATGATGTCTTTTCCATATGCCTCAAATCTAATGTCAAAGGCTTGCCATCTTGCAGCAAACTCTACCTTCCATGCAAGTTTTCCAAGATCTTTTGTAATGTCTGCAATTCCATCATGACCACACCCGTCAAGAACCTTGGAGCCAATTGTAGTGCCACTGCATTTGTATTTGATCTTTTTTTCATCTGGCAGATATTCATAAGCAATTGCAGTATACAGCCTTCCACAGTTGGCACAGACAGGAAAATAAGGCAGAGATTCTTGGTATTTTTCTTGTCCCACAAGCTCTGCAATTTTTTCTCCAATCTTTTTGCTGTTTGTAAGAATTGTATGAATCTGATCTTTTAGCAAGCCATTTCTGTAGGTGTCTATTCCACGTTGGAACTTGTACTTGATTCCAAGCTTATCAAGTCCGTCAAGTAGTAGGCTGCTCATATGTAATCCATAAGAGTCGTGGCATCCAAACGGATCAGGAATAAGTGAAACAGGCTTTGCAATATGATCTTTTAACCAGTCTGGCAACCCCTCAGGAATTTTTCTCAAGCCATCCAGATCATCTGAATATGCAACAAGTTCTGATTTGTATCCGAAATTTTCAAGGGCCATCTTTACACCATATGCCCTAACTGCATCTCCAAGACTTCCAATGTGAGGAATTCCAGACGCACCAAGGCCGCTTTCTACTCTTATCAGATCAGTATTTCTTCCAAGGGCCCTTTCCCTCTCAAGAAGCTCATCTGCAAGCTTGTCTATCCATGTTCCCTTTCCTATTATTTTTGGTTCTTCCATTATACCAATTCCTTTGACATGTATGGTCCACAAGATGCATATCCTAGTTTTCTATAATACTCTCTTGTACCTACCGCGCTTATGACTAGCATCTTCTTTGCATCAAATTCTTCGCTTGAAATTCTTTCTGCTTCCCTCATCAAGTTTTTCCCAAGTCCAAGATGCTGGATGCCATCGCTATCGCGTTTGCCTAGTTTGAGGGATTTTCCGTATATGTGAAGCTCTCTTACGATGCATGTATCGCCGGAGATCTCGCTTCTATGTGCCGCCTTGCTTGGCTTTCTGAGTCTCAAAAATCCAAATATTTTATCTTTTGAATCGTCGTATGACAGAAACACTTCTTGTCCACTTGAAGATTCATAGTTCTCCCTGTTTAATTTGATATCATCAATGTTGATTGAATCCTCAGACAGGCCTGCCTCCCTGCATCTTATACATCTGCAGGAAAGATTTTGTTTTTTGAGGTTGTGCTGAACTATCTGGCGCAGGTTACCAAGATTGGGACCTGCAATTATCTGATCAGAGGATATCTCTCGTTGCATTCTCATTATCCTCACCCACCGTGGTATGGATTTTTTCACTTCGGTCAAAACCCTTATCATATCATCTTGAGAATATGGTGCAAATTTGCCCTCCTTGTATGATTGGTATAATCCAGTATTTTCAAGAACTAGTGTTGGGTAAATCTTTAACATATCAGGCCTTAATGCAGGATCAGAAAATAGTTTTTTGAAATCTTCAATGTCTTCTTCTGGCGTAATGGTTGGCAGTCCTGGCATCATGTGTGCCACAATCTTGTAGCCTGCATCTTTTGATATCTGAAATGACTCTATCACATCTTCAAGTGTGTGCCCCCTGTTGACAATTTGATAAACTCTTTCATGTAGACTTTGAACTCCGATTTCAACTCGTGTTACCCCATAGTCAAGCATCCAGTCTACATGTTGTGTCTTGCAATAGTCTGGTTTTGTCTCTATAGTGAATCCGACATTTCTAATGTTTGCATTTTCATTATTTTTCTTGGCTGATTCCAAATCGTTTGAATCAAATCCATTTAATGCATCAAAACATGATTTGATAAAAGATATCTGGTAGTCGCGAGGCATGAAAAGAAACGTGCCTCCTACAATCACCAACTCTAGTTTTGTATTGTCATGACCATATCCAATTAGATGTTCAAGCTTGTCAAGAATCTGCTTCTTTGGATCATAGCTGTTCACTATCGCATTTTGTGTGGACGGTTCTCGTCCAGTATAGCTATTAGGAGTATTAAATTCAATTCCGCCTGGGCAGTATGTACATCTTCCATGTGGACAAGCATACGGCTTTGGCATGAGCGCAATTACAGCTACTCCAGACGCAGTCTTTACAGGTTTTCTGACCAATGCCTTTTGGAGTTTCATATAGTCCTGTCCAGCAACTGACGCAAGAACCTCATAATTTCTTGGTATTCGCTCTAACGAGTACTTGATACAGATGCGCTTTACCTCACGCTTTACATCTTTGTTTGTAGGCTCCGCTATGGCAAGAAGATTGCGAGAAATCTCTTTACATGCGTCTTCAAAGCTTACGCCTACCTGTTGCACGCCTTGTTCTGACGAGTTTGGGTATTAAATCCTAATCCGGAGTGCCAAAGCAAAACCTTTTTGGTGATACTGTGATCTTAACATGTAGAGGTATTGAAATGACAATAGGATACGTAGCAATTCATTGTGACATGGGAAGAGAGGTTCAAACATACGAACGCATCATGGGTACTGCTCATGTGAAGGAGGCAAGTATCGTGATGGGACTTTATGATATTGTGTGCAAAATCGAGGCTGGCACTGCAAAAGAACTTGAAAATGTAGTTATGCAGATACGGAAAGTTCCACATGTGCAGACTACCATGACGCTTCTCGTACTGTAAGTTATGCTATTTTTAGGGAATTAACAAAGACGCCTTTTCTGTCCTTTATTTGGCCAATCCGACTGCTTTGTAGTCTGTGTTTTTTAAATACACTTCTGACCCCATCTTCTTCTTTTTTCGGTACAATCAAGCAAAAACCTACTCCCATGTTGAACGTTTTGTACATCTCCTCTTTTTCCACATCTTGATTTTCTATGGTCTGAAATATCTCGGGAGGCTCGGGAAGACTATCAATCACATATCCTGTTTTTTTGAGTCGCAAAAGTTTGGTAAATGAGCCGCCAGTTATATGCGCAAGTCCGTGGATGTCACATTTCTTTATTGCTTCAAGTACGGGCTGGACATAAATTTCAGTTGGCGCTAAAAGTGCATCACCCAAAACTCCTAGTCCTCTTATCTTGTCATGCAAAGAATATTTTGAAAGCAAAACCTTTCTGGCAAGCGAGTATCCGTTGGAGTGCAATCCGCTACTTTTTACACCCATTATTATGTCTCCAGTATTAATTGCATCTCCAAGAATCATGTTTTGTTTATTGAGAATTCCTACTACCATTCCTGCCAAATCAAACGAAAAATTTTTTCCTGATATGAGATCAGGAAGTATGGCTGTTTCACCACCTACGATGGGAACCTTGGCTTTTTTTGCACCCTTGACCAAGCCACGAACAATTTCTTTGAAAGCCTCTTGATCATTTCTGTTTGCTGCGATATAATCAACAAAGGAAATCGGAATGGCCCCTGTGCATATTATGTCATTTACATTCATCGCTACGCAGTCTATTCCTATAGTGTCATATTTTTTCATCATTTGTGCAATTATTACTTTGGTACCAACACCGTCTGTATGCGTAGCTAACAGTTTTCCACCTGGGATCTCTACAATGCCTGCATAATGGCCAAATCCCGACATTGTCTTTATTCCCTTTTGTAGTCCGTGAGTAGATGAAATTAGCCTACCAATGCTTGTCTGACTCTGTTTTATTTTCCCAATATCGATTCCAGCATCCTTGTATGTTACTCCCAACAAATCTGCTCAAGTTGCTCAGGATAAAAGAATTTTGTGTTGTAACGTATGTGTACAGCAATGGACTAGGTTTTTTGCATAAATAAACCCAGCATGATTCTTCCCTTCTCCGTTATGAAATAAATCACGTTTGCACCAATGGATTCCTTTCGCATGAAACCATATTCCATGCAAAGATGCAGGTAGTTTAGGAAAGATCTTTTCATTCTGATGTTTGATTTTACATAAAGATCTGAAAACGTTACTGGACCGCACCTCAACTGGTATAACAACTTGATGATAGATATGGTGCTAAAATCACGGGCTCGTGCCTTGACCGAATCTAACACCTGTTCATCTCTTTTTATTATAAAGTCCGAAAACTGATCGGCTACTTCCACTGGAATGTATGTCATTCTTGGTCTCATGTTACGGTATTAGTACGGTAATATACCTTATTAAATTTAGCTGATGATTTTTTTGAGCTGTTCAACAGTTTTTTTGAACAATATTGTTGACGCAAAATAAATCAAGATACTGCAAACTTCAAGTTTTGAAGAAAGTGTCGTAAAATGTCTTGTCAAATACAGTTTGTTTTTATTGAAGATATGTTAAATTTCAACATGAATAGTGCTGTTGTTCTAATGAATGCTGAACTTGGTAAGGAAAACCAGATTGTGGATGAGATTAAAAAAATTGCCACCGTCAAAGAAGTCTATCCTGTATATGGTGTTTATGATGTGTTGATGGTGATAGAATCAGATTCTATGGAAGTGTTACGTGAAACTATAACGTCTAGGATAAGAAAACTGGATGGTATAAAATCCACTCTTACGATGATAATTGTCAAAGATCAGTAACACGCTTTTCTATCGTTTAATAGAAGTCATACAACAGGATTAATGAATTGACTGACAATTCTGTCATGCTTCTGGCATGGTTAGGAGAATTGATTGTATCAAGCTGGTTGCTCTCAGAAGGGGCAGAACATTTGTCTGAAAGGTGGGGGGGAAGATTTGTCGGAAGAACTCTACTTAGTATCGCGACCACTTTGCCTGAAATTGGTATCGTGGTAGCGGCAGCAAAGACTGGTTCCTATGATACAGCTATTGGGTCAGCCCTTGGAAGCAATTTGTTCATGATGACGCTGGGACTAGCAGTTATGTTGATAATTTCAACTACCCGCCTCTCCAAATCGCCGCAAAAGTTTATTGATGTTAAGGAGTTTAAGCTTGACAAAATACTTCTTGTCGTTACTGCTGTTATCGGTGCAGTCACATTTGTAAATGGATATAATGTAAGCGACGCAATATTATTTTCTGGATTGTTTGCAGCGTATCTTTATCTTGCTTACAGGGAGATGAAAAAAGAAAAAGATCAAGAACGTTTTGAGGTCCAACTTCATAAAGACGTTACCCAAAAGACATCAAGCAAACATTTTGCTCGTTCCATGATACTTTTTGTAATTGGAACAATTGGAATATTTTTCGGAGCTGGACCTTTTGTTGCTTCGCTTCAAGGATTGGCAACTGACTTGGGAGTATCTGTCGTAATGCTTGCCATAATTATAAGCCCGATAGCAGGCGAGATGCCTGAGAAGATATCGATGATTCTCTTGGCAAGAAAGGGAAGTAAGGGGGCATCTATTGCAGTAGCAAATGTACTTGGCTCAAAGATAGTCAATAACACGTTACTGCTTGCCGTGGCTATTTTTGCAGCAATGAGTTACAAGGGATTTTATACAAAAATTCCAAATACACCACTTTTAGAAAATCAGATGATACTTGTCACTGTCATAACAATTATTGCACTAATACCAATGTTCAGAAACAAACTGGGACTACGCTCTGGCGTCATGTTGTTGGCACTATATGTAGTTGGCATTGGGCTACAGTTTGTCCTTTCTGGCCATTAAATGGGAATTATCTTGATTCCATCTACCTTGACAGATGGAGTAACACAAGGAAGCGCACTCCATTGAAGTACATTTCGCGAATCATTTCCTATATGTGATATGTTTTGAAGCAACACGGGCAAGTTGTGCACTATTCTAACAGACTTGCCGGCATTTACTATTTTGCCGTTTTCTATTATCCTGATTCCGCTTCTGGCAGTGCATGAAAAATCCCCACGCTCTGGATTTACAGGATAGGTATACCATAGCCTTCCTACAATCAAGCCCTTTTTGGTTTGGCTAATCATCTCTTCTCTGCTAGTTTTACCATCTTTTATTCTCAAGTTGTGGGGGGCTGGACTTGGAATGGGGTTTGCTACCCGCCCCATGGGAGTGCCCATCCTGGAAGCATTACCTGTTGATTGAAGACCATCCTTGAAAGCATAAAATGAATCTGAATAGGTATTTGAAAAAATTCCAGACTCTACTAGATATCTTGTTTTTGTCGGGACACCTTCGTCATCAAATGCCTTGCTTCCTATGCCATCAGGAAAACGTGGATCGTCAACCAACGAAAAATTCTCTACAGCTATATTCTGGCCAAGTTTTTCCGTAAAACAGCTTCTTTTTTCAGAATATGTCTTTAGATTGAAATTTGAAGCAAAAACAAAGGCAAGCATCTCTCCAATTGCATACGGTTCAAAAATTATGGAATACGTGTCAAGGTCACAACTTTGTGGATTAATGGAGTTAACACACATGTTTTTTGCATCTATCCCAACTTGTTGAGCAGAAAAGGAGTTCATCGTTCTAGATGAAGCCGAGCCTATACCGCTTACTGGGGTGTTGCCGTGATCAGAGTCTGCATTGATGGTTCCAGAAATGTATGTGGCCTTGTCAGAACAACTCAAACCACTGGTATTTTCAATCTCAAAATCCTCAGATACAATATTTAGCGAGCCTGAAATTCTTGTTATTTTTTGGTGTGATGCAGAATTTATCATAATCTCTGCCATCTCAATTGCTTCTTTTCCAGTTATACTGTCAAGTTTTTTATCATATGTCTTCTCAACTTTTGCAAATTTTGTAGTATGGGGTAGGGACTTCCAAAAGTCTTTTGGTTGGATGAAGGATTTTGTCTGCAATGCTCTCATGAGAAGGTTCGGCTCTTCCATGTCTGTTGTAATGGCAGACATGATCTTTTTTTCATGGATTATTCGTACTCCAAGGCCCTGCTCATTGTTCTGTTTTATCTCTGCTATCTCAGAATCTGTTATTCTAACAGTGATTATCTTCTTTCTGATGAATACTGCCTCGCATTCATCAATGTGTAATCCTGATGCTTTGCGAAGAATCTGTTCGCAATATGACAACTAGTTTCGCCTGTTACTTTTGTATCTGTATTTGTCCAGTTTTATTAATTCCTGGTATGAGCCAAAACGACTAGCATCTTCTACCTTGTCAAGCAGGTCTTCTTCATCATCTGAACCAAACATCTTGATTATCTTGTATCCAGTCGTTCTCTGAGCTGGAGTTCTTCCAATCTCTCTTGCTAGGCGTCTTATTTCGCCAGGTCTTATGAGCTGTCCATGTTTTGCCCCCGCAGCTGTTGAGATGCTTTCGTTGATGAGGGTTCCTCCAAAGTCATTGGCTCCACATGCTAGCAATAACTGTGACATGTTGGAGCCTTCTTTGACCCATGATGTCTGGATGTTATTGATGTAGTTGTTTAACATGATACGAGAAATAGCATGTGTCAATATGACATCTTTTCCACTAGCACCACTCTTCAACCCGGAATGTAGTTTTTCCCTAAACATTGGCGCTTCGGTGTGGATAAAGTTCAGAGGTACAAATTCAGTAAAGCCACCTGTTTCTCTTTGTATGTCGCGAATAATACCAATGTGCTTTGCCATGTCTTGTGCTGTTTCAAGATGTCCAAACATCATGGTGGACGTAGACGGAATTCCCAACTTGTGGGCTGTCTTTATTACCTCGATCCATTTTTTTGCACTAATTCTTCCAGGCGAGATTTTATCACGCAATGGTTGGTCTAAAATTTCTGCGGCAGTACCAGGAAGCGAGTTTACTCCAGCATCTTTTAGCCTTCGAAGATATTGCTCGATGGAAGTGTTTGATCTGGTTGCGCCATAAAGAACCTCTTCTGGGGAAAATCCGTGTATGTGGATATCGCTGGCCTCTTTTTTTATCGCTCGACATATGTTTTCATAAGTACTTCCGTCCATATCTGGTGGCAGTCCTGCCTGAACACATACCTCTGTTGCACCAAGAGCCTTTGCTTCCTTTGTTCTCTTTACTATCTCCTCTATTGGCAAAAAATAACCCTCTTCTTCACGAAAGTCCCTGCTAAATGCACAAAAACCGCATTGTTTGACACAGACATTGGTAAAGTTGATGTTTCGATTTATGACATAGGTGACAATATCCCCAACACGTCTTCTGCGAAGCTCGTCTGCGGTCATGACCAAAAGATGAAAGTCAAGTCCATCTGCGGAAAATAGCCTTGTAGCCTCTGCTACTGTTATCTCTTTTTCAGATAAAGCCCTGTCCAAAGTCTCTGCAATTAAAGGATCAGCATGTCTGAGAAGTGAATCCAAAAAGGCAGTCTGTGTTTTCATTTCAAATACTCCCTATCTACAAGACTGTCAGAATCTGATATCTCTGACATTTTAGACTTTAAATTGTTATCCACCATGTGGAAAAATTCTGGATAGACTGGAAATCTTGCCCTGAGATCAAATCCTGAACTCTTGCAATTTTTTTCTACGGTATCAATTAAAGGCCAGGAAAATTCTGGATTTACATAATCGGGGGTTATTGGAGATATTCCACCCCAGTCATTTATTCCGGTCTGAAGAAAATCTGAGTAAGAATCAGGAGATAGATTTGGAGGAATCTGTATGTTCATTTCTGGCATGATTAGTCTTGTTAAGGCAACCAGAGTCTTGAAATACTTTTCTTCTGGTCCGGGAGAATTTCGCATTATTGTATCAGGTTTTGGCTGAAAGTTTTGCAGTATTATTTCTTGAATGTGTCCATACTTTTGATGAATTGATTTTATTGCAAATATGGAATCAATTAACTCAAAGGGACTCTCACCAATTCCTATCAAGAGTCCTGTTGTCATTGGTATGGCCAACTCGCCTGCATTTTCCAACACGCGAATCCTGGCCCTTGGATTCTTGCTTGGAGCAAGCTCATGAGGCATGTCTTTTTCCCCAAGCCTCTCGCTTGAATTTTCAAGCATTGTTCCAAGGCTTACGTTGGTTTTCTTTAGCTGACTCATCTCAGATTTTGTTAGGTTTCCAGCATTGGTGTGCGGAAATAGTCCTGCATCCAATGCCATCTCTGACGCATGAACAAGATATTCTGCAGTGCTACCAAAGCCATTTTCTTTGAGCCATTTTCCTGCCTCTTGATATTTTTGCTCTGGCCTTTCGCCTGTAACAAATAGAGCCTCAGTACACTTGTGATTTTTTCCTGCTGTCACAAGGTTTACAATATCTTGTTTTGACATCATGGAAACCTTGGCATCTCCAGGCTCTGCCTTGTAAGTGCAGTAAGAACATGTATCTCGACAGAGGTTTATCAGATTGAAAAAGACTTTTCTTGAATAAGTGACAATTTTTCCCTTATTTTTGTTTCTAAGTATCTGAGATGCCTTGTAAAGCTCAGATGGGTTGTTTTCTGCATCTTGGTAAACCTGATGAGCTTCCTCATTTGTAATCTCGCTTCCATCAAATACCTTGTTTAATAATTCTGAATTTAGAACTATACGGCTCAACTAGTTTTGTAGCTTAGGGAGTTGTATTTATGCTTGTACTAGAACTGGTCTGGTCTTTGCTGGAGTACAAGTGTAACCTGCATGGTCTTACCATCGCGAATTACTGTCAGTGTCATCTTGTCACCTACTGATTTTTGTTCCTGTAGGTAGTTGAGTAGGTCATCAATTTTTGTGACAGGGTGTCCATCAACTGCAACAATGATATCGCCACCTACTCTATACTGTGTACCGTTGATGGTCTCTGTCTTGTTGAATCCATGAAGGCCTGCTTTTGCAGCCGAGCTATTTGATACTACTGTATTTATCATAAAGCCAGACTGGACTGGCAATTGCAATGTATCTGCCAAGTCTGGGTCTATACTTAACCCAGTTATTCCAAGCCATGGATGTTCATAGTGACCTGTCTGAATAAGGACAGGAACTATTCTTTTCATGGTATCAGATGGAATTGCAAAGCCTACGCCGGAAAATTCTCCAGTCTCGGACTGGATTGCGGTGTTTATGCCAATTACTTGTCCTTGCATATCAAGTAATGGCCCTCCAGAATTGCCGGGATTTATTGGCGTATCAGTCTGAATGACATTAGGTATGGAAAATGAACTGTTTGGAGGATCTAGCAGTCTACCTAATTGGCTTACTATGCCTGATGTTATGGAACCGCTCAGGCCAAAGGGATTGCCAATTGCGGCTACTTGGTCTCCGATTCTAAGCTCAGAAGAATTTCCAAGTGGCAAGGGATACAAAGTATAGGAACTGGGATCAATTTTGATAACTGCCAAGTCTGCATATGGGTCTGTACCTGTTACTGTAGCTGGAAATGATTTGCCGTCATGAAAAACAACTCTAATCTTGAAACTGTCCTGAACCACGTGATTGTTTGTTATTATGTGGCCGCTTGTATCATATACGATTCCGGAACCAAGATCTCTTTCAGTTGCAGAATCATTTGTTTTGCTAACTATTACCTGAACTACTCCTTGATCAGACTGGGAAAAAAGATCGGCCAAGCTAAGCGATGTATTTTTTGCAACTATTTGATCAAGTGGATTGGTTTGAGTTATTTGATATGGCGAATCTAGTTTGGCAGGTGATACGATAAAAATTGATATCAACACAAGTACTACGGCACAATATATCCCGCCTAAAATGACACTAGTCTTATCCAAGCTGGGCGTTATAGTTGGTAGTCATATAATATTTTGTTTCGTGACGTAATGATATCTCATGTCTTTTAGCTAGTCTACTAACTCTGGTGTATCTTCTCAACATTCTTGCTTTCTTTTGTAACAATGTAGATACCTGTCAGCATTAGAGATATAGCTAAAATCTGATACCATCCAATCTTTTCATGTAAAAATGTAGATGCAAAGAACAGGCCAAATACTGTTCCAGTTGAGTAGATTAGCATGGTCTTTACAGTTCCTATTCTCTTGAGGCTATTCAAGAACAGGTACAATGAAACACCAAAGCCTACCGTGCCCACCAGGAGCAAGTTTGGAATCTCTGTTGATGTTATGCCTATTGGAATCTTTATGGCCAGGGCAAAAATAAAGATCAGTCCTCCACCTATGAGGCCCTTGAGTTGTACTAGTCTTGAGATATCAACACGCTGGGCTGCTATCTTGCTTAGGTTATTGTCCAATGCCCAGAGTGCCATTGATAGTATTATCAGCAAATTTCCTTCCTTTTTTATGTTAGAGAGAAAATCTGTAAATTGCAGATTTGTTGTAACAATAACCACGCCTGTTATAACCAGCATCACTGCTAGATATCCACGCGGCCTGAGTTTTTCTTTGAAGAAAATTAGTGCAAAAAGAACTGTAAATATTGTCTCTGAATTGGACAAGACTGCAGTATCTGAAGCAGTTGTTTGCTCAAGGCCTGTGAAAAATAAAATTGGTGCAACTATGGCGCCTGATATGGTTATTGCAAGTATGAGCGGCCAGTCCTTTGCTCTTATGTGAAATCCCTTCACCTTGTATGATAAAGGAACTGAAGCAAGAGCAGCCAGCAAGTATATCAGAGCTGCATACATCAATGGATTGGTATTTGAAAGCACGGGCTTGGAAACAGTAGAGATTGATCCAACCAAGACTGCACATAAAACAGCAGATGCGTACCCTATCTTGGTTGATCTTGCGTCTATCTGGGCCAATAATGGTTTAAGAATTCTGACGTAATCTAAACTTCTTTCTAAGAAATAAAGCAAAACTTGAAAATTGTCTCTGTCGCTGATTTTTTTCTATATGCTAATAGAGTTTTGTGCAGTGTTTATCATGGAATATGTCCTACCCCTCCAGGTAATGGCCGTGCTACTTTTTGCATGTAGTATTCCACTTGCAAACCCGCTTACAATTATGGCACTTCCAAGAGGTGTGCACAATGCATACTTGACAGAAAGTCCAAGGCCCTTGATGGCATCGATTGTACTTGCAAGATAAACAAGTCCGGATGCAATCACAGAGACTACAAACAATATGGCAAAAGATGATGACAAGGGCTCAAAGACTGCGGAATATATCATGATTGGAAATGGCGCAAACAACAAAAATAACACCGCAAAAAATATTCCAACAGCAATTCCCTTTGCCTGAAAATATAACGGAATCATCAGTCGTTTTAGCGCATGCCAAAGTGTCGACCAATCCCTTGCCCAAACTGCCTCAACCAGGTGCTCGCCGCGAACCATCTTGAGCTTAAATCCTGCTTCCTTTACTTTTTTGCCAAGTGCGCCGTCCTCGACTATCTCACTTTTTACGCCTTCATGTGTGCCTACCTTGGCATATGTCTCACGTTTTATTATAAAAAAACTACCAAAAAAGTAGCCAGTCTTTTTTGAAGAGTCATTTACTCTAAGGGCAGAAAATCTCGTATGCAAAAATGTCGACAATACAGGCAAGGTGATCTTTGTCCATAAATCAAAACAAAGCATCTTTGGAATCACTGTCAAGGCATCAAGACTCTCGCTTAGAAGATGTGATACTGAAAGAGATATGGTACTCTTAGAATGAGTTGTATCAGCATCTGTGAAAAGTAACAACTCGCCAGTGGCCCTCTTGAAACCCTCAACACATGCCCAGTTCTTTCCTATCCATTTTTCAGGTTTTGGTTCTGCAAGAACATACTTTACCTTTGGATTGTTTTGGGCAATTTTTTTAATAATTTCGCCAGTCCTATCATCTGATCTGTCGTCTATTGCAATTATCTCATAATTTTCATAGTCTTGTGCAATCAGTGAATCCAGACACTTGTCAATGAAGCCTTCTTCGTTTCTTGCAGGCAAAATGACAGAGACTCTGGGATTTCCATGTGGCTTTGAATCAAATTTATCTAAGAACGGCGAATTGCGAAAAGTATCCCACATTGATCTAATAAAGAGAATCCATGTCAAAGAAACCCCGGTTAATATGGCAACTAGAACATAATTGAATACATCTACTATGACATTCATCAGGCTATCTCTCGGCTTCTTCTTTGATAGTCTGCAGCGCCTGTTCGGTTCCGCTCTGGATGTGTTTTTTGACCATGCCAGTAAACATTCCCATCATGCCTGAAAGTTTTATGTCCCATACCGCTTCAAGCCTTGTCTTTTCACCTTGTGAAGTTACTGACATTATTTTTGTTCCATCGATGATTCCTTTTGTAAATTGCGCGTGAATTTTTTCTTTTGGGTATATTGTGACAGTTTGCATGCATTTAGAGTCCTTGAAGGCAATGGTGACTTCGCGGTTTACTGTATTTCCTTGCTTTGATATGGTCTTTACCTCTTTAGTTCCCTTCCAGAATCTTGGTTCTGAATCAAGGTCGGATATGACAGTCCAGACTTTATCAAGCGGAGCGTTTATCTCAATTGACGCCTGAATCTGGGCCATGTTTTTAGAGATTCTGGCTTCATATTTATTCTGTGACTCTTCTGCCATGATTTGCACGTAAATTCAAACATAATGCAAGTTTGGAGCATTCTTCGAAATCAATTTTAATGAGACCCGAAAAGATTCGTTATGGATGCAATAACATATGATGATTTTGCTAAATTGGATATCCGTGTAGCAAAAATAGTCGAGGTGGAAAAGATCCCTGGAAAATCAAAAATCATAAAAGGCATCATAGATCTAGGCGAAGAAAAAAGACAGGTGATAATCGGCGGTGCAGAATATTACCAACCTGAAGAATTGCTAGACAAAAAAGTCATAGTTATATCAAATCTAGAGCCTCGAAAGATTGGAGGCGTAGAGTCCAACGCAATGCTTTTGGCAGCAGACCTTGACGACAAGCCATTTTGGCTTACCGTGAACGAAGATGTTCCGCTTGGAACAAAGATAAAGTAGATTCAAAACACTATCATCTTGTTTTATATAATTGTGGGACTTTTTGACCAAAATGTAATGCATGTACCAAAGAGAATCTTATAGGCAAGAATACATTACATCTATCTCATGTCAAAACTTGGATTGTATTGTGACACGTGTGACCCCCCCCATGTCTGGACAATTCCACGCACAAATTTGTCCAACATATGGACAAACTCACGCACAAATTTGTCCAACATGTACGCAAATGGACATTTCATACAGGGTTAGCCAAAAATTTGTATACCTTTAACTAACAAAATGAATTGTCCGGTACAACAGTCTTGAAAGCAGAGCTGTAACATGTTGACAACAACGATATGATATCATAATAAAACAAGTTTGACGGTACATGAGTTTGGCAATTCAATCAAATCACTATCTTCCCTGGATTGAGGGTATTAGTTGGATCAAAGAACTGCTTTACTTTTCTGAAAATTGAATAGATCTCTGTCCCATACTGCATTTTTACAAATTCTGATCTTGCCAAGCCGTCTCCATGCTCTCCAGTTATGGACCCGCCTATACTTATTACACCAGAAAAGAACTCTACTGCAATCTTCTTTATAAGATGACTATCTTTTTTCTTTAAAATTGGTCTAACGTGCAAATTTCCATTGCCTGCATGGCCATAGATGATTACCCGTATGTGATATCTTGCTCTTATGTAATCTACTAAATCAAGCAAAAGAGGCAGCCTGTGCACGGGAACTGTGGCATCTTCTATTAGTGAAGAAGCCATCTCTTGCTTTGAAATGCTTCTTAGACTATATGCTAATGCAGAATTTCTAAAAGTCCACCATTGTGCGATTTGCTTGTGTTTGACAGTACTTAGAATTACTTTGCCAGACAATAGGTGCCGAACTTTCGCCTTGCTTTTTGATATGTTATTGTCAAACTCGACAAAAAGTAGGCACTTTGTATCTTTTGGTATTTTGGCTGTAACATGCTGTACGATATTATCATCTATTATCTCAATTGCTGATGGTCCAAGTTTTAGAATTTTTGGAACATCAATAACAGCTTCTTTGAGTGTCTTGTAAGATGTTATTATGAGAACAGTCTGTTTTGGCAGGGGGAAAGTTTTGAGCTTGGCAGAAGTGATTATTCCAAGTGTCCCTTCAGAACCTGCTATGATTTTTTGTACATCCAAACCAGATGTTATTTTATCAATGCTATAACCACATGAATTTTTTGACACACGCGGAAATTTCTTTTGGATTTTTGGTTTTATTATTCTGAGAATATTTTTTGTAGCGGAGTTTTTATTGGGAAGATTAATGATTTTTCCTTTTGACGTGACAATCTCTACCTGAATCAAATTGTCTATGGTACTACCATATTTTAACGAGTGACTGCCGCTCGCATTGGTTCCTATCATCCCGCCAATTGTGCAAAATGGACCAATTGACGGGTTTGGGCCAAGAAATCTTCCATGTTTTCTTAATGCCTCATCTAGTTTTCCCTTGGAGACACCACTTCCAGCCTGCACAAATCCGCGTCCAACCTTAATTTTATTAAAATGCCGCATGTCCAAAATAATTCCTTTTCCAAGAGATCCTCCGACAAGACCAGTACCTGCGCCCCTTGGAGTAACGGAAATTTTATGGTGCAAAGCAAACCTGAGAATTTCAATTACATCTTTTCTGTTCTTAGGAAAAGCTATTGCCAACGGTCTTACAGTGTAGTAGCTTGCATCAACTGAATAAAGTTCTAGCATCTCGTCATCCAATGATATGTCGCAGGTTACTTTACTTGCAAGCCTTGTACCTATGTGACTCTGTAACATGTTTATTTCTTGGTGCCTTGGGTTAAAAACAATTTAATTTCTTACAAAGATTTAATTTAGATTGTACCAGTTTTTTTCATGTTGGATTTTCTAGGGATGAATGTAAACAATCTTCTAAACACTAATGATAATTCTAATCCGTTAATGTGGATGGTGTGGATTGTTCCCATTTTTGTCTTTATGCTTTACGGACAAAAGATCCAACTACAAGTTACATCTTCAGAGATTAACAAGTCGCTTGAGAAATTGAAGACATATCGTGATGATGCAAGAAAGGAACTGGCTGAGTATATCAAAGACACAATGAAACCAAACTGGGACATCTCATCTAAACTTGATAGATATTTCGAATACTTTACAATAATGCCTGTTGATATGGACCCAAACGGAATTGTTCCAAAGATCAGACATATGATGAGAAGTAGAGAAGATTTTACCAGATCTCAAGTCAAAATGTTTGCCCCTGATCTGACTGCTACTGAAGCAAATAAAATAGTAAATATTCTTGAGGTTGTTACAACTATACACCTACTTTACAAAAGTGTGAGGCACCTGTTCCTTACTGCAAAAAAACAAAACAACTTTCCCTTGATCTTGCCTCTGCAAATGATGATACCATTTATCATGGAAGAAGCAGAAGCTCTTAAAAAAGCGGTACCGGCATTCAAACAAGGTCAGCCAATTGGTGACAGTATAGGCCCTATGATTGTAGGAAAAATGATGTTTGACACAAAGAAAATGGAAGCCGCGTACGAAACAGTCTGGAGCGAGAAAGACTTTGAAGGGCGCAAACTCTTGCTGATGAAAGCCGAGGGTCCTGCAGGTACAGTTGGAAGGCCAGGAGAAGCAGTTGAAAAAATTATTTCAGAGAGAAAACTAGATGTCATAATAATGGTAGATGCGGCTTTGAAGCTGGAAGGCGAAGAAACAGGATCTGTAGCTCAAGGGTTTGGCGCAGCAATTGGTGGTATTGGCACAGAAAAATTTCAAATTGAGGAGATAGCCACTCAACATCATATCCCAATCTATGCAATTGTGATAAAACAGTCAATTAAGGAGGCCATTACGCTGATGAAAAAGGAGATTTCAGATACAGCAGACAAGGTCACATTACAGATCTATGACATGATAAAAGAGAGTACAAAGACAGGCCAGTCAGCTCTTGTTATTGGCGTGGGAAATACGATTGGTGTATCGCAATGATATTTTTTAGAAAGAAGCAAGAAATCATAGATCCATATACTGTTGAGCAGTGCAACTCATGCAATACATCCAAAAAAAGAAAATTTGCAGAAGGAGACTATATTTTCAAGGAAACTGGTAAATGTTCATCTTGCAACAACGGTCAAATGTTGATATCTAAAATCTTCGGCGAAGTCGTCAAATAGTGGTTACGACGATCCCCTTTTCTTGAGGTATGAATGTGTGTTCTGCCTGAGCCACTCTCTGTTTGTTTGCCTCTACAAGAATAGGATATGACCTGACAATCTTATTCTGAATCAATTTGTCTAAAATATTTCTTGCAGACTTTTCATCATATTCAGGCATGAGCCACCTTAATGCAAATGGTAGCATGTTAAATTTCTGCCAAATAAAATCAATCATTTTATTGGCATCATCATCTTTTGTACGTTTTCTTGTGACAAGAGAAAAAATGTTCTTAGTCTTGCCCTCCCGGACAAATCCTAAACCATCACGTGTTGTGACAAATGGCTCACATGCATATGCCTCTGTTGACTGGAAAGAAAACGATCCGATAGACCATATGTTTGGTACGGATTTACCTGCATGAATTGTATACTGCTCAAGAGAATGGCCACTTAGGTTTGCAATTGGTGTACCACCCATTTGCTTTACTGTGTTTTCTATAATTTTTCCAACATCGCTTGATTTTGTGCCTGAATGTATTATAGAAATTGCCTCTTTTAGTGCAGCTTCTGCAGCTTGCACTAGGTAATCATAATTTGGATCATAGCATACTGTAACTGCAGTATCTGCAATGTATCCATTTATCTGCACACCCAAGTCGATTTTCAAAAGGTCTGTCTCCTTGACAACAATGTTATCGTTTGGCTCGGCGGTGTAATGTGCCGCAATTTCATTTAAACTGGCATTTACGGGAAAAGCGCATTTTCCGCCTTTTCGTTCTATCTCTTTTTCAATTGATTCGCAGATTTCAAACAGAGTTGAACCGACATGATATTTTTTCCTTGCATTTTCTCTTACTTCAGAGGCAATTTTACCGGCATTAACGTAATCTTGAATCTGCATTGATTTATCGTTGAACAGGTTTGTTATTTAAAATATCAATATCATATGAGAAGCTTAAATTGGGGACTTTTCGGTGCATTCAACATCGGGATCGTGGTCTAGCTTGGCATGATTCGGGTTTTGGGTACCTGAGGTCGTCGGTTCAAATCCGGCCGATCCCATCCTTATTTCTTACAACCTTTAGTTTCAATTAGTTATTATCTGACTCTCACTAATTTTGATAGCCAGTCGATGAAGAAGAGTTAGAGACATGATAAAAATATGAATGTTAATTCAGTGACTCGGAGCCTGGCATATTTCCTTAGGCTGTCCTATTTGGTAGCATTCGTTTAAGTGATTATGTGGTTTCATAAAATATGATGAAATATGGAGCGAATTAGAATCAAATCTGGCACTCTAAGATCTATTGGGTATGATGAATCAGAACAGATATTGGAAATAGATTTTCATCATGGCGGAATTTATCGATATTTTGGAGTGTCAAAAAAAGTCTATGACGGTCTGATGAGGTCTGAATCATCCTATGTACAATATCATGATAGGTACATCAAGAACAGGTATAGACACGAAAAAATTAATGATTAGCATATGCTACAAATGATGTTTTTTACATACTGTTATTAGTAGTAGACACGTATGCAATAGATGTTAGAAGTTACATTGTTGTCAGCTGAAATTGGAAAAAAACTGGCAAAACGCATTGATAATCATCTCTTAAAAAATGAAAGACGCGGAACATCGGAGAAAGATATCTTTGATAAAAAAAAGGTCATGGACGATGTCTTGGACAAAACCTCGATAATGACTCTGTCCAAGTTGATAAATTCCGGCACCATCTCATATGTTAATGGGATAGTGGGCTCCGGCAAGGAATCCAAGATGTACTGGGCCGTAGATCCTGCTGGAAAGGATATTGCTCTTAAGATATACCTAGTAACTGCCTCAAACTTCAAAAAAAGACAGCCGTACCTTGTAGACGATCCTAGATTTTCCCGTATAAAAAAAGGCACAAGAAACATGGTAGAGCTTTGGGCACGAAAGGAATTTCGAAACCTGACCCAATGTGTTAGCAGCGGTATTCCAGTAATCAAGCCAATTCGTATTCTAAAAAATGTCTTGGTGCTAGAATTTGTAGGAAAGAATGGTGTCCCAGCAAAAACTCTTGTGGAAACAGAAGTTGACGAAAATGACTATAAAAGTGCAATTTCAATAATTTCACAGCTTTACAAAAAAGCTGGACTTGTACATGCTGATTTCTCAGAATACAATGTCTTCAAAACAGAAAACGGTTTGATTGTTTTTGATCTAGGATCGGCAGTTGACATACGACACAAAAATGCAAAAGAATTTCTTCAAAGAGATATCAATAATATATCGAGATTCTTTGTTAAAAGAGGTTTGACTGTTGAAAACCCATCTGATATAATGTCAAGGATAACAAATTAAGTTTAACTTGCTGATGATAAAATATAATCTAAACTGCATGAAACATGCTGAATATGACCAAATTTTTGTATTTTTAAAATAAAACCTGAGTTGTGGTCTGCTCAAATAGCTTCAGATGTGGCGTGTTGCTTTTTGACTTTGTCTATTGCCTTTCTTATGATATCCTTTAGCTCCTCACGTGTCATACTTTCTACATTTCTGCCTAGACTTTCCTCAATCTGACTAGTCAACTCCTTCTTAATATTGCTGAAAATCACTTGCTGAAGGTTATAATCTGATATTCCGGATTCCTTGACTGTTTGAGTAAAGACTTGTTCGATTACATCCCATGCAATTTCTTCCATATCTAAATTCTTGAATCTATGCAACACATGATGGACAGATTCTATTGTCTTGAATTTTTTTATCTTGTTCTGCGTCAAGGTTAGTTTCCATCACTTGTGTCATCTTTGAACTCCTGTTTCTGTTACGTCATCGTCTTTAATAAAGCGGCGCAATGAGGTATTTGCAACTTCAAATGATCTTATGCATCTCATTTCGATAACATCATCTTAAGTAGTATCGTAACGTACACATATCGAAGATAAAAATGATAAAGAATTTTTTTAAAACCATGCTGAAATGCAAAAATAAGAAAACTGAAGAGAAACGCCAATCTGAACAGGAAGAAATGAAAGAAGAGACTCATGAACTAGAGCAAGTAGAGCAAGATGCACAAGAAGAGATTAGAGAAACAGAAGACGAAGAATAATTTTTCTACCGTAATATCAAAAAGGCTATCATGTTCTAGGCGTTAACAGTTTCACGTATGTACAACTAATACTGTTCAATCTGATGACCTTTTGTTAGATTCGAATACAAAAAGACAGAACTGGTAAAAAATTATCTAAAGTGTGATACTGATAGTTTTTGTCCAATCTTTAGCTCTTTTTGAGATCTGACTTTTTTAACTGCTTCTTCAAAGTGCCTCATAGTAACTTTGGCTTTTTCTGTGTGTTTCTCTGCCTCCTTTGGATCCGGATACTTGTCAATGAACTCGTTTATCACAATTGATGCTGCCGTGTTGGCAATTGCAGCAACATCTGCTCCACTAAACCCATCGGTAGACTCGGCAATCTTTTCAAGGTCAACATAATCAGGATTTGCATCAGCTGCAGTTCCAGCTTCTGTATCTGTTGGGACATCCACTGAGCTAATCTCCAGTATTTTGAGCCTGCCAGGCTTGTCTGGCAGTGGTACTAGTACTAACTTGTCAAACCTTCCAGGTCTGATTAATGCCCTGTCTATCATGTCGGCTCTATTTGTTGCTGCGATAACTACCACCTCTCTTAGGTTCTCAATGCCATCAAGCTCAGTCAATAACTGACTGACAACTTTTTCACTACCGCCCATACTGCCATCTGATCCTCTAATTGGTGCAATAGAATCAATCTCGTCAAAGAATATGACGCATGGCGAAGCCTGTCTTGCCCTTCGAAATACTTCTCTTATCCCTCGTTCTGATTCTCCAACCCATTTTGATAAGAGTTCAGGGCCCTTTACAGAGATAAAATTAGCTTCACTCTCTGTTGCAACTGCCTTTGCCAAAAGTGTCTTACCAGTACCGCTTGGACCATAAAGCAATATTCCCTTGGGCATCTTGTGGCCAAGCTTGGAATATAGAACAGGATATTTCATTGGCCATTCTACTGCTTCTTGCAGCTCAAACTTTACATTGTCTAGTCCGCCAATCTGGTCCCATCTTACCTCAGGTTTTTCAACATATACTTCACGCATTCCAGCTGGTGTGACTTCGCGAAATGCAAATTGATAATCCTCATCATTTACAATAAGCTTGTCCAGAGTCTCAGTTGGAATCTTTTCATCTGATAGGTTGATTTCTGGCAATAATCTTCGCAAACACTTCATTGCAGCTTCCTTACACAGGTATTCTAGATCAGCTCCGACATATCCATGGCTTACTGCTGCAAGCTTTTCTAGGTTAACGTCTTCTGCAAGTGGCATGTTTCTTGTATGAATCAAGAGTATCTGATGTCTTCCCTTTTTGCCTGGTATCCTAATTTCAATTTCTCTGTCAAACCTTCCGGGTCTTCTTAAGGCAGGGTCTAGAGCATTTGGTCTATTTGTTGCAGCAATGACAATCACTTTACCTCTTCCCTCTAGGCCGTCCATGAGTGAAAGCATTTGAGATACCACTCTTCTTTCCACCTCACCTGTTACCTCTTCACGTTTTGGTGCAATAGAATCAATTTCATCTATGAATATAATGGAAGGTGCCTTCTCACGCGCCTCCTTGAAAATTTCTCTTAGTCTTGCTTCGCTTTCGCCATAAAATTTACTCATAATCTCTGGTCCTGATATGCTGAGAAAGTTAGCATTACTTTCATTTGCTACAGCTTTTGCCAAAAGTGTCTTGCCTGTACCGGGGACTCCAAAAAGCAAGATGCCCTTTGGAGCTTCCACTCCAAGTTTTTCAAATATCTCTGGATGTCTCATGGGTAACTCTATCATCTCACGAACCTTTTTGATTTCATCTGTAAGACCTCCAATGTCTTCGTATGAGACCTGGGGAACTCCGCGTAACGACTCGCCTTTTTCAGCAATGTGAAATAATGTTTTTGGCGTTACAAGTACTGCATTATCTGCTGGTGTAACACCTATTACTTGAAAAGTAAGCCTTCCACCAAAATATGGAACCATTACATTGTCTCCTTTTATCAGAGGAACACTCTCCAAAGCATCTACCAGATATCTTTCATCAATTGGCGGTATTGCCTCAAGTGGGGCAACCACTACCTTCTCTGCAGCAACGGTCTTTGTCTTGGATACAGTCACAGCATCTCCTATTGCTACTCCGATGTTGTTTCTTCCAAGTCCATCTATTCTGATAAATCCTTTTCCTTCATCTGACGGATACAGAGGAAGACATTTTGCAACAGATCTGCGCTTTCCTTTGATTTCTAAAATGTCGCCAGTAGATACCCCAAGTGATTCCATGGCATCATAATCTATTCGTGCTATAACCCGACCTACATCTCGAGTATACGCTTCAAATATTTTTAGCTGAATTTGATTTTCGGTTATGAATTTGTTGGGTCGCACTATACCTTATACCTTCGTTATTTGTTTTGTTTACATCATCGAAGTTATCCTATAAACTCCGTCATGAATTGATTTTTCTACAAAAATGAGTCTAAAACATGATGCCATGATGGTTACGTTAATCTTGACGACTCTGAGAACTGGCATAGCTATTTATTGAAATTTTTTATTCAAGAACATCTTGGGATTTGAAAAACGAGAAATCTTGCTAATCCTAGGAGCATTGTTTCTGATGATAGGCCTATCACCCTTCTTGAGTATAGCATACGCTATGGTAGTTGCATTTGTGGCATATTTTGGAATAAAGGTATTTGTAGGAAGAAGAAAAAAACAAATTCAAAAAGCCGTAGGGGAGGGTATATGTGCAATTTGCGGATCTAAAATAACCCAGAACCGATGCCCAAACTGTGACGAGACAAAGACCACCTAAGTCCCTGCGGAGACAAATTATACGCACGGCTTATAATGAATTTGAGGCTATCTTACCTATGAAATTAATGGCATATTGGGCATTAACAACTAGCTCAACTTTTCCACAATCAATACCTAAAATTGTAATCTCTGTGATTAAATGGTAGCACAGATGAGACACTTCACATCCTACACTATTGTCAGCTTTTTAATTCTAATTTTAATTGGACAGACTTATTCTGCTCTAGGTCAGACAGCTCCAATAGCAAACCATGTGGTGATAAACGAAGCTGACATTAACCCTGTTGGTAACGATGCAATATATCCTATAGATTGGGTAGAACTGTATAATCCTACAAGCAGTTCTGTAAATGTGGGTGGATGGACAGTTGGTGCAACAAGTGGGCTCCAGCAAATCTACACAATACCAAGTAACACAATGCTTTCAAGCAAACAGTTTATGATACTCATGGATGGTCCACTATGGTTTCCGCATGCTGGTGCTGTTATCCAACTAAAAAGTAACACAGGTACAGTAATTGATCAAACTCCACCGCTTACTGATTTTCAGGGAGGTGGTAGTTCGTGGCAAAGAATAACAGATGGATATGACACTGGCTCGTCAAGCGATTGGATCTACAAATTGGCTACTCCTGGCTCATCTAACGGTCAGATTACAACAACTACAACAGCTGCTCCAAATACCATGACCTTTACCACCGACAAAACCAGCTACATCTTTGGCGACACTGTTACAATGAACGGAAAAGTTTCGCAATTTTTAACTGATCCAATCTATGGCTACCCACTTTCAGTTAACATGATAGTGTCTGGACCGTCAGGTTTTCAAAAAACATTTACTGTATATCCAAACACTAATCTACAATTTAGTACATCGATGCCCACAAGCCAAGTCACAGGATTTCCACAAGGAAATTACACCGTTTCTGTATCTTATGGAACAGTTACGGCCTCGGATAGTTTCATGCTTGGCTCAACGCCATTTGTTCCTCCAACACAAGCTGCCCAAGTCACAATGTCTGTATCAACAGACCAGCCAAGTTATAC
>JBOGQT010000036.1:0-38211 GCA_050749105.1 Nitrosotalea sp.
AACCTGGAGACGCCAGCCCTGGCATTTGCAAGAAAGATGCCAGAGAAAGGAACAACAGTTATTGATGAGCAGTCAGGAGAGGTGTATCATGCAAAATAAGGGACGAACTAATTTCGGGATGGCACACCTTGGCTTTCTTTCCCATACAGTAAAATTACTGTATATTCAGGTATAAAAATCTACAGTAAGCTTACTGTAGATTTGATCAAAGCAATCTTAAATTAACATATACGGTAAAGTTACCGTATGGCAAGAAAGGACTGGGTGAGTGCAAACATTCCTTTGGGCCTGGCAGAAAGGCTCGACGAGTTTCTAAAGACACAAGACTCCTACAAGATGGGCTATACAAGTAGAAACCAGATAATTGTAGATATAGTAAAGGATTTTTTGTCAAAGTGGGAACCTAAAGGTGAAAAGCGACCAAGGTCCAAGAACTGAAATCATATGTTACCCACTATCTTTGTAACAAAGCCATCTAGTGAAAGTTCTATCTTGTGTACCACAAGTGTGCCGCCGATACATCGTATGAGATAGTCCCCAGTTGCAACCAAGTCCATCATAGAATCACCAAGTATGTTACCTTTAGGAATCTTGTGTTCCTCCAAAACTTTCATTACATGTTTTTTCATTACGTTATCTGAAACACAGTTTGGAGAAAGGAATACCTTCCTTGATACATCAAACAACCCCATTGAATACCATACACTTGTACGGTATAACTATTTCCCAAATACGGTATAACGTGTATCACACCAGAAGATCGCCCCAAAAGGCACCTAATACGACTTTGGAAATTTTCCCTTCCTAGATCTCAAGTTTTGAGAGCAGTTTTGTTGCTATGCTAAACAATATGGTAGCTGCCACAACTAGCACGGCCATCTCATACTCTACCGTTGCAGTAAGGTTTCCAAATATGCCTGCTCTGACAACATCCACAAGATAGGTCAATGGGTTGAGATAAAACGCAGTTGCAAGAATGGGTGGAGCGCCCTCTGCAGGATAAAATGCTGTGCTCACAAATGCAAAAAACAAAAACACTGTATTTATCACTACGTTAAACCCCTCGCTTGACTTTAATCTCGTAGATATGATGGATGCGATCGAGCCAAAGAGTATGGAGCCTGTAACTGAGGCAAACACAACAAGCGGAACTGTTAATGCATTGAACTGGACTGACTTGAAAAAGAGAGGGTACCCAATTGCCGTTATCATTGCAGCAGAAAAAAGCCCGATGATTCCAATTGTATATACATTTGAGAGGATATATTGCGCGCGGGTAAATGGTCCCACAAGTATCTGCTCAAACATTCCATGTCTTCTGTCATTCCAGATTATAATGCCTGAGATCAGTGTACTGTTCATTATGTTAAATCCAATCATTCCGGATGCAATAAACGCAGGATAGTCAAGGCTCTTTGCGCCAAACGGAACGCTGTGAATCAATGAGGTATATGCAAACCCCGCAACAAAGATGTAGATGAGTGGAAATATCACTTGCCATATCACAAAGCCCATGTTGAGCGATATGGTAAGATTTCTATTTACCAGACGAAATATGGGATGCATCTGAATTTTTCACCACAGTCAAAAATATCTCTTCAAGACTTGTCGGTACAACACTTAGGTCTTCGACAGGTATATTGTTAGAGTTTAGTTGTTGTAATATCTTAACAAGAGTCTGCTCCGAGTTGGCAGAATGTATAGTAAGTATGGTCCCCTCATCATGGGATACATCATAGCTTCCAACCCCCTGCAGTATGCTTGATATGTCACGGGAAATTCCTATGCGAATTTTTATGGTCTTCTCCCGGCCAAACTTGTTTTTGAGCTCGTCCGGAGTATCAACAGCTATAATCTTTCCGCGATTTATTATGGCAATCTCGTCGCAGAGGTATTCTGCCTCTTCAAGTATGTGTGTTGTAAAAAATATTGTAAGCCCGTCTTTCACCTTGCCCTTGATGTAATCAAGCAACCCCCTTCGTGCAGACGGGTCAAGCCCGACTGTAGGCTCGTCTAAAAACAGTAGGTCCATGTCATGCATAAACTCCCGGGCAACCTGGACACGTCTTCTCTGGCCAATCGATATGTCATCGTTTTTTTTCTTTCGTATGTCTTGGAGGTCAAAGGCTGCAAGAAGTTCCTCCATTCTTTTCTTCCTGGTCTTTACATCAACGTCCCACATCATGCCATATTTTTCCAGTGACTTTTCAACGGTAAGCGTGGGCTCGTAGCTTGGCTGCTGCAGTACAACGCCAATCTTTTTTCGCACGTCAAGCGGATGCTTTGACGCATCTACCCCAAAAATGTTTACCGTGCCGTCACTTGGCAGAATCAGCGTGGTCAGTAGTTTAATGGTGGTGGTCTTGCCTGCACCATTTGGCCCCAAAAATCCAAATATCTTTCCTGATTCTACGGACAGATCTATCGAGTCAACTGCAACAAAGTTTCCATATGATTTTGAAAGGGACTTGGCCTCTACACAGAGCATTTAGAGATCTTTTTCTTTGTCCTACTAATCTATCTACTGAAATTTCCTGATTAGCTGAGCATATCGATTATTTCCTGGATTCTTTGGGGATTTAATGAAACTGTGGACCGTAAGATGTTGGATGCCGTAAGACTAGATTAGTTTTTACTAGTTTTTTTAGTCTCTTGTCAATATCACCTTTTAAATGAGAAGGAAATCCTGTCTTTAGGTTCTCAAGTGAGATATACTTTTTGCCGATTCTATTATCATAGTATAACTTTCTTAAAATTGCCTTTGATACATCGTCGGCCAATGGGTTTATGATGTATCACATGCACTTAACTATTATGTAATTATTTACATAATAATAGGTAATTATATTAATAATAGTGCAGATAACAATACATGATAAAACGAGCAATTCCCAGAAAGGCATTACAGGACGGCCCGCTAGAGAGCATATTTCCCGGAAGTACATCAAAGATTTTAGATTTTCTTGCAACTTTCAAAGATTGGGACTATTCAGAACTCATCCCAAAACTAACTAATCGGTAAATTATTGATGATCTTCTGATCTATCTGTGACGCATAAAGACACACCACATGAGATTCCAGGAATTATCAGACAAACAGTGGCTGTTCATATCAAGACACCTGCCGTCACCTGCAAGCACAGGAAGGCCAAGGGCAGATGACCGTGCTACCATAAACGGCATCCTGTACGTACTGACGACAGGCTGCAGGTGGATGGACATGCCAAAAAGATACGGCAGTGATTCCACGGCACACAGGAGACTGCAGCTGTGGCAGCACAACGGAACATGGAAGAATATACTTGATGCTGCAAGAAAAACTGCATATGCATCAGGTGTGATCGACATGAAAAAGGCATCAGTTGACAGCACCGACGTGCCAGCCAAAAAGGGGGCAGCAAGGTTGGTTATGACGGAAACAAGAAGGTTCTAGGCACAAAGATACATGCATGTGTTGACAGGAATTCCCTTCCGCTATCACTGGTTGTAGGGCCTGCCAACGAGCACGATTCAACCAGGTTTGTTGATACCATACAACGGATCAGGATACAGAGCGGCGCAAGACCAAGGACAAGACCTGATGCGGTCTATGCAGACAAGGCATACGATTCATCTGCCATACGAAGATATCTTGCATCACGCAAGATAAAATCAAGGATACCAAATAGAATCTGGAAAGGAAACAAGAAGAAGAAAACTGGGAGGAGATATTCAAGAGTAAGATCGTCTGTCGAGAGATTCTTTGCATGGCTCAAATGCGGATTTAGAAGAATGTCAGTAAGATACGAGAGACTGGATGCGACCTACATGGGATTTCTCAATCTGGCATCATTTTTGATATTCTGGAGGGTTTTGGGATGAGTTCTCAATATCAGATATTGCAAAGAACTCTGGACTCTCCTTTAAGACAGCACTAAACGAAATAAGAAACCTAGAACGACAAGGAGTGGTTTTCAGAACAAGATCCGTTGGAAAAGCGACGATGTACAAGATGAATCTGGATTCAAAACAAGGCTTTTACATTGACAAATTGATATTTGAAATTGCTACAAAAAGAGCCCTTGAAACAAAGAAAGAAAACAAAACTAACAAGATAACAGCATAGATCTGCAACTATTTGACATTATAGGCAGATGCAAAACAGATCGCTGTTTTTATTAACGCATAGATTCTAACAGTTTTGATTTGTCTGAATTTGACTCTTTGATGAATAAACTGCTTGAACAAAAGCCCGAGATAGCAAGAAAGGATGTAGAGGAGATGATCCAGCGAAAGAAGGAAAAGATCGGGGCAGGATATCTTACAGACCAAGGTGCACTCTTTCTTATTGCATCAGACCTTGGAGTATCATTAAACGAGCCGCTAAAGGTCGAGATGAGCCTCAAGGACATCTATTCCGGGGCAAAGGAGATTACACTTGAGACGCGTGTGATGAATGTCTATCCAGCAAGACAGTTCTCAAGAAAGGACGGCTCGCAGTTTATGCTACGCAACATGACAGTATATGACGGGGACCAGAGGGCAAAGGTAAAGCTCTGGGATGAAAAGGCAAACTCGCCAGGCATTGAGAACCTCAAGCCAGGCGACTTGGTCAGGATAATCAAGGCTTACATAAAATCAGACCTAAAGGGAAACCCGATAATCAACGTCGGTTCAGGCTCCAACGTAGAGCCAAACAACACGCAAAGCAAGATACCAAGCCTTGATGATATCACAGATGACGTATCAAACGTGAAAGAGAACCAGCAGAACTTGGTGGTCTCAGGAATTTTGGACGGAAACATTCGCACTTCAGAGTTTACAAATTTCAAGGGAGAACCTGGCAGGTCATTGCAGCTGCGACTCAAGGGCAATGATGGCACCATAGTTCGTGTTGTGCTCTGGAACAAGGATGAAAATTCAATTCCAAAGGTAGTCTCTTCTGGCGCAAAGGCAAGACTGATTGGTGTAGGTACAAAGGTGGGCCAGATGGGCCTTGAGCTACACGGAGACGAGGGAACTGTACTTGAGATAGAGGGCGCAAAAGAGATAACTCCAATTGTTGCAAGAATCTTGTCTACCACAAAGACAGAGTCTGGAAGCAGACTGCTTGTAGGAGTGCTTGGAGACAAAAAAATTGTAAACATTGCAGACGCTTCTTCAATCACGTCAGACCTCAAGTCAGGCGATGTTATCGAGATGATGCCATCAAAGATATACGGAAACACTGTAACAATCGAGCAGAGCTCTTCTCTGAAAAAAATTGATGATCAAAAAATTCCAACGCTATCAGATGTAAGAACAAAGATAAGAGATGTCAAGCCTTCAGATGGAATCTATTGCATCGAGGCCATAATTCTAAAGGCACCACAAAAGCGCGAGATACAGACCAAGACAGGCGAGTCGATATTGCTTTCAGAAACATTTGTAGAAGATGATACGGGCCAAATATGGCTCAAGGGATGGCGCACACAAGCAAGACTATTAGAGCAATTCTCCCAAGGAGAGATAATCAGCGTCACCGGAGTTACCGCAAAGCCAGGCCTTGAGGCAAGAACAGAGATGTTCCTTACTGCATATTCTGTTGTTACAAAAAAGAACTAGTTATTCCCAGCAGTAGGAATGGACATATAGATTAAAAGCGGTTTACCGCGAACCTATCGATGTTTAGAAAATGGAAGAGTCTTCTATCACTAACTATATTCTCCTTGCAGCCCATCTCTTAGTAGGATTCATACTCGTTTTCTTTGCCTCCAGGGCGTTCAAGAGAACAAGATACGCACCAATGATGCTGTTAGCCATAGGTTTCACGTTGTTGGTACTTGGTGAGACCGTAGTAGAGTATGGTCTTGCCTTTCTTGAAAATGAGGGCTTGCAGAAGATCATTGAGGAAGGGTTTGAGATAGCTGGATTTATCGTACTAATCATTGCTGTCAAGAAAAGTTAAAAATGACAAACGACGACGAGATCCTCTCCATTCTGGCCGACGAATACAGCAGAAAGATACTGTCCATACTGACCAAAAATGAGATGAACGCACAGCAGATCTCAGACACTCTTGGCATCCCTACGTCCACCACATACAGAAAGATAAAAAATCTGGAAGGTCTTGAGCTTGTAAAAAAGACCAAGGTGATACGCACACTTGAGGGACTTGACGAGAGTTACTACAAAAGTCTGGTCTCAGGCATTGATGTAAAGTTCAAGGACGGCCAAGTATTTTGCAAGCTTGAAAAATTTACCATGGATAAAAAGATACAAAGGCTCTGGGAAAAGTTTTCAGAAAAGTAAGATGGTCCTATTTTGATATTACAGTCTTTTCTCTAGACCAGTTTCTCAAAAGTAACAGTGACACTACAACTATGGCACCCTGTGTAACTTTACACAGTATGTCTACTACCCCCACGTCTTCTTGCACCCCAACAACTGGAAGGTTGACAGTTCTTGATACAGCATACAACCCAATTAGCGCAATAGAGATGAGACTTGCTATCACATATGGTGCTCTGCTGTGAAGCTTGTTTTTGATCATCCATATACCCAGCGGCAGGTATGATACCGCAGCAGTGGTAAACAACATGGTTTGAATCTGGCTTCCAATGTCACTAGATTGCTGCATCTGTGAATATGCAGTAAAAAAATAGATCCCGCTATTTGCAAGTACAAGAACCGTAGCAATCATGATAAACTGTTGTACAGAATTTTTCATGGTTTCATTATGTATCCTGTATTTAATTGTCTAACTACTGTTCTCACAGATGGGAATAGTAGTTGAACCAATATACAAAAAAAGATCTAGTCCCAAAATCCACGGGTAGTGACATACTGCCTTTCTGCCTCGTATATCTGTCGGTATAGTTCCTCTTCTCCTATCATGTTTCGCAGTATTCTTGCTCCAGTGTCTGCACCAACTCCATATCCAGATAAAACAACAAGTGCAGTGCTTCCAAAGTTTTCCAAAAGTGACGAGACTTTCCATGCGCGGTTGAACTTGTGGTTTTCTTCTGCAGTTATTTTTTTTCCCGCTGTTTTTTTCTGTACAATTTTTGGCAGGTCATAATCAGAATAAAATGTTGCAGATACCTGCCTTGACTTGCAGTGCGGGCATACAAGTGGTCCCTTTACCTCCTGGGTCTCCACCACCTTTTCCCACTTGCCGCAACGCATGCACACAAGCCTGTGCTTTGTCTTGACCAGCCGCGCCTTGACCAGGTCAAGCACCCCCTTGTCAAGGTTTGCAGGAGAGGAATAGTATTTTGTAGTGTGGTCCAATATGGGTTCGGCAAGCCTTGAGAAACTATCTACCTCAAACCACCGCAATGATATGGTATCACCTTTTATCTTTCCAAGAATTTTTGCAGTGCCTTCCAAGTCATACTTGTCATGAAAGAGTTCCCGCAGTGCTTCTTGCGCAAGCACGGTACTTGAATATCTGTCGTAGAGAAATCTTGCCGACTTTCTGTCATATACTGCCTCCCTTCCAACTATGCCAAATTTTTTTGCAACACACCATGTCCTCCAGTTTACGTTGTGCGTGCCAGAAAGAGATGCACGAACAATTACTCCCAGATCATATTGGTCTTTTAGCACAGAGACCACCGAGTCCTCGCTGACCCTTCCATTTGATGATATCATGATTCTATATGCGTCAGACCTTGAATCAACAAGATAGCCACTCTTTGCAGAAAGCATTGCAGAAAGCAGTGTGGAAAGTGTAGCGTTTATCCGGGTTCCAAAGCACGCATGTATTACTATGTTGTTTCTTGCTCGCTGCGATTCTACAACAATTGTCTTTTCGTCTGGAATTACATCTGTCTTCAAGTTATCTATTATCTTGTTTGAAAGGGGCTGGCGCTTTGTCTTGGTGCGAAAGAGCCCTACCTTTCTTGCGGTGGCAAAGTCAACTGGGATGTTTTCTCCCTCCCAGTACGGTACATTTATTCCCGCAGACTGGACAGGTTCCACGTTTATCTTAAGTGAGCTGTCGTCGACGTTTAGAATGCGCCACTGCAGCCCGCGCAAGACAAAGACATTTCCCTGGTCTCCATAGTCACCCACAAACCTCTGGTCAAGGCTGCCGATTATTTTTTTGGATGCAGTATCAAAGACCTTGAACTTTAAGATGTCAGGTATTGTTGACAGGTTTTCAAAATAGTATCTAAACGAGCGTCCTCTTTTTTTAAACACCATCTCGTCCTTGTCAAAAAAAACAATAGAGCCGTTGTGCAGTATCTCAAGGACACCAAAGAGATCCTCAAGTGTTGTCTTTCTAAACGGATATGCTTGGTTTATCATGTTTAGCGCAAAATCAACTGGAACAGTTCCAAGCTGCATTGTCATACCTACCAAGTGATGTGCAAGTACGTCAAGTGCGCCTTCATGGACTATCTGGTCCTCGATTGATTTTTCCTTCACACGCTCCAAGATGGCATGGGCCTCAAATTCATCATCAGCATTGTTTGTAACAATCAAGCCCTTTGCAGATGATGCCCTGCTGTGTTTGCTTCTGCCAATTCTCTGCACAAGTTTTGAGACCTGCCTTGGGGAGCCATAGTGTATCACAAGCTCAACTGATCCAATGTCAAGTCCAAGCTCAAGGGATGAGGTGCACACCACAATGCCTGGCTTGCCCTCCCTCAGTGTTGCCTCTGTCTCTTCGCGCACTTGTTGCGAGAGCGAGCCGTGGTGCATCTCTATCTGCAGGCTTGACCTCTCCTTTAGAAGTGATGCCAGATATTCCGACTCTCCCCGTGTGTTTGTAAACAAGAGTACAGGCGAGTTTTGATAGTGCTTTGAGACATGTTCTATGATATGGTCGACAACGTCTGTTATGGTTCCGTCGATGTACTTTATCTCGACGTCATATTTTCTTATTGAGTGGTCTTCTATTATCTTACATTTTCTTTTTGTCCCTACCACAAACTTGGCAGCTTCAGATGTATTTCCTACCGTTGCAGAAAGACCCACCCTTGTTACAGGAAATTTTGTGTTTGCCTGCAGCCTCTCAAGGCTCAGTGATAGCTGTGCACCTCGCTCGTTTCCCAAAAGTTCGTGCACCTCGTCAATTACTATCCATTCAAGATCATCAAGTGCCTGCAGCATTGCTGTCTGGGTTAACAAAATTATGATGGTCTCAGGTGTCGTTATCAGTATGTCAGGTGGCTCTGCTGCAATTTTTTTCCTGACTGCCTGTGATGTGTCCCCGTGTCGGACCTGAATTGTTAGTCCCTCATCTTCTGCATATTTTATGATTCTTCGAAATACGTCACGGTTTAGTGCACGCAGTGGCGTGACGTATAGTACCTTTATCTTTCCAGGTTTTTTTGACTTGGCAACTCTACCAAAGATTGGAATAACAGCAGTCTCTGTCTTGCCAGATCCTGTTGGTGCTATAACCAGCGAGTCAATCTTTTGATATATTACAGGAGCTGCTTTTTTCTGGATCTCAGTTAGGTGTTCAAAACCAAGATTGCGAAACTTGCTCTCTAGCTCAAGCAGTGGATGACGTGGATGACTCGGACTTGGGTTCTCGTGTTCTAGATCGCTCGTATACCATTGCACCAACTATGCCAGCGCCAAATAAAATAACTGTGATAATCGGTATCTGATCAAAAATTCCTGCCATATGAGTCACGTTACAACCACAGTGATAAATATCTTAAGGTGATTCCACAAGACCTTCCTGCGTTATCTTATATGCAATCTCTTTTTTTGCGCCAAATGAAGGCAAGACCTGCGCAAAAAACTTTGCCCCCTCCTTGAAGAGCTTTATCTTTTTGTGGGTAAAGATACTAATTGACTTGTCAAGGTTCTCCCTCTCCTGGTCTCCAGAATTTCGAACAACATTGGTAACAATAACTGGAATCTTGTTCTGTATGCATAGCAGACTGACTGAACGCATGTACTGCATGAATTTTACGTGTTTTTCAAGTGTGTTTGTCTCACTAGAGTATTCAAACGAAAACAAGTCAGTGATGTTATCTATTACCACAAGTGTGGGGCGTATCTGAGATATTTTTTTGAGATAGTCAATTTGCTCTGCAGCATTTGTTGCCCTTGCAACAATGATGTTGTCCAAAAGTTTTGGTGCAATCTGTTTTGTGTGCATTAGTTGTAGCATTCTTTCTGGCCGAAAACTACCGCTTGGGTCCTGATAAATTATTTTTCCATGAATTGCATTGACACATATTTGCATTGCAAGTTGCGTCTTTCCACTTCCACCAGAACCAAATATGTCAGTGATCATACCCGCAGCTATTCCCCCACCCAACAGCTTGTCAAGTCCTGCCAGACCAGTTGAGATCAAATCGCTTTACTAGAAAATACTGGAAATTAAATGGTATAAGTAACGATCGGGAAGGCTTTTATTTACGATTTCAAGCACTGGTCAACAAGTGAATTAATGTTTGTCGCAGCCACCAATTCCTAAACGACCTCTAACAACACTTCAAAAAGGTGTCAACAAAAAGGTTACAGTCAGACTAAAAAGCGATATAGAATACAAAGGAAAGATGAGCAATGTTGATTCTTACATGAATCTTATCATGACGGATGCTGAAGAGCTTAGCAATGGCAAAATTGTTGCAAATTATGGTAGAGTTATTGTAAGAGGAAATAACGTACTTTTTATCAAACTAGAAAACGATCTGTGATGACTCTGGCTATGAAAGATGCTGGTAGAAGTTTTCTCTTTACCTCCGAATCTGTTACAGAGGGTCACCCCGACAAAGTATGTGACCAAATATCCGATGCAATTTTGGACGAGTTCCTAAAACAAGACCCCGACTCTAGAGTTGCAGTTGAGACCATGACAACTACAGGAATTGTAGTGGTGGCAGGAGAGGTCACATCAAAGGCAAGATTTGACATACAAGATGTTGTAAGAAAAACAATCAAGGAGATAGGTTATGACAAGCCCGAATATGGTTTTGATGCTGACTCGTGCAGCGTACTAGTTTCTCTGCATTCCCAGAGCCCAGACATTTCCAATGGAATCTCTGCAAATGACAACAAGGAACAGGGAGCAGGAGACCAGGGGCTGATGTTTGGCTATGCCACAAACGAGACTGCAGAATTTATGCCGATGCCAATAATGCTTGCTCACAAGCTAACCCAGCGTCTTGCAGAGGCAAGAAAGAAAAAGGAACTTCCATGGGCAAGACCAGACGGCAAGTCACAGGTCACAGTAGAATACGAGGACGGAAAACCAAAACGAATTGAAGCTATTGTAGTATCAACACAGCATTCGCCTGAAATAAGCAACGAGCAGATAAAAAAAGAGATTACTGAAAAGGTCATCAAGCCAGTATGCGGCAATTTATGGAATGACAAAATAAAGATTCATGTAAATCCAACCGGCAGGTTTGTCATTGGCGGACCTCCAGGCGATGCCGGACTCACGGGAAGAAAGATAATTGTGGATACATATGGCGGAATGGGAAGGCATGGCGGTGGTGCATTTTCCGGAAAAGACCCGTCAAAGGTAGACAGGTCAGCATGTTACATGTGCAGGTATATTGCAAAAAATATTGTAGCAGCAGGTCTTGCCGAGCGCTGCGAGGTCCAGGTGGCATATGCAATAGGTGTAGCACAGCCAGTATCGCTCATGGTTAGCACATTTGGTACAAGCAAAATACCAGAAGAGCAAATTGAAAATCTCGTTAGAAAACACTTTGACATGAGGCCAGCTGCCATCATATCAGAACTGAAACTAAAAAATCCCATATACAGAAAGACGGCAGCTTATGGACATTTTGGAAGAAGCGAGCCAGAGTTTACCTGGGAAAAGACCGACAAGGCAGACATATTAAGAAAGGCTGCAGGCCTGTAGCATTTCGTTGTATTTTGTAAATTTCATTGCTGAAGTTCTGACAAGTTTTTCGTGGTTTCCAATATAGTCACCCACCAGTAGACCAAGGTCATCTATTCCAAACTGCGAACCGCTTGATGTGAGTGCATCGTGATATGCTTTCTCAAAATCTACATGTTTTATTGTACACCTTGTTCCCACAAGGTCTCTTACAAAGCGATTGTACGTTACAGTCTTGGGCCCTACAAGGTCAATTATCTTTCTTGAGAATTTCCTATCACTGATAGATTTCATCACAACTCTTGCCACATCTGAGACCAAAATGGGCTGCAGCCTGTATTTACCAGAGCCAGCAATGACAACATAGTTGCTGGCAATCTGTTCCGAAAGGGTCTGAGATAGCGGATCGCCTTTTCCAATGATATATGATGGCCGAAATATCGTATAATCAAGCCCCGACTGGATAATTTCCTGTTCTGCCTTGAATTTTGAGATAAAGTATCCTGATGTAGATTTTTTGTCAACGCCAAGACCGCTTAGGTAGACTAGTTTTTTGATTCCTGCCCTCTTGCACAAAGATATTGCATTTCTTGTAAGGTTGACATTTACAGTTTCATAATCAGAGCCTGTTGACTGTCTTCCAGTTCCAATAAAATGCAGCATGGCCACGGACCCCTTTACAGAGTTTGCAAGATTTCTTTCTGTAAGGTCTTTTGATATGACAGTCCTTCCAAAATCAACTGCTCTGTTTCTTGTCAGTGCCACAAGCTCAAACCCGTTTCTTGCAAGAAAGTGGCCAATGTTTTGTCCTACAAATCCACTGGCACCTGAAATGGATATCTTACTCACAAACAACTCCATATACATCCGACAAATTAATTTTGATGCTTGTCTTATGTCTATATGCTTGAACGTGACACATTGCTACCAGATTCTAGGGGTCCAAAAGGGAGCGTCACAGAAGGAGATCAAAAATGCATACAGGCAGCTCTCGTTAAAGTATCACCCAGACAGGAGCAAAAATGACACAGATGGAGAAAAGTTCAAGCAGATAACAGAGGCCTACCAACTTCTCAGGCAAGAGGAAAAGTCAAAGACTAAGGCATCTGAGGCAGACGTTGCTACCAAGTATACACAGTTTTGGACAAAGTATGAAGGAAGTAAGATGAATGACGATTTTAATTTCGGGCCTGGCTTTGCAGGCTTTAAGAATCCATTTGGCGCAAGCGTACAAGAAAATTACAGTCATTTTAGAGAAAAAGCACCCTCCCTTAAAATAACACACATCATACTTTACGGCGGCCTGGGTCTTTTTGCGCTGTGGATAATACTAGATAACATTCTCAAATAACCACATAGGATTAATACGCAAGAAAATAATCTCACACATGGAATCTGACTCTATACCAAAGGGAAAGATGAGGACAGGTTATACCACAGGTACTTCGGCAACGGCCGGAGCAAAGGCAGGAGTGCTTGCCATTTTAAATCAAGATAAGATAAGTTTTGTTGATGTCACATTACCAAAAAGATCCAAGATACGAATCAAGATTGAAAAGTGCGAGTTTGACATAGAGTCTGCGCACTGTTCTGTTATAAAGGACGGCGGAGACGACCCGGATGTAACACATGGCGCAGAGATACAGACCACAGTCTCAATAACAAACAACACAGGTAAGATTGAGATAGATGGCGGTGAGGGGGTGGGCAGGGTGACAAAGCCCGGCCTTGGCCTAGAGGTCGGCTCTGCCGCAATCAATCCAACTCCAAAAAAAATGATAACAGAAAACATTGCCGAAGTTGCACAAGACATTCTCAAAAAAAATGGAATCAAGGTACTGGTATCTGTCCCAAAAGGAAAGGAGCTTGCAATAAAGACAGACAACCCGCGGCTTGGCATACTGGGTGGAATCTCAATTCTTGGAACAAGCGGAATTGTGGTACCATATTCCACAGCCTCATTTGCAGCATCAATTAGGCAGAGTATCGACGTTACAATTGTAATGGGAAACGATACAGTTGTACTGACAACTGGGGGCAGAAGCGAGGATTTTGCAAGAAAAATAATTGAGCTTCCCGATCATTGTTTTGTCCAGATGGGAGACTTTTCAGGGTACACTGTACAGCAGTGCGCAAAAAAAGGCATAGCAAAGGCCTACGTTGCAGGCTTTATCGGCAAGCTGACCAAGATGGGCATGGGTGTAAAGCAGACCCATGTCAAGGGCTCCAAGGTAGACATGGAGTTTCTTGCAGAGCTTGCACAAAGATGCAATGCACCAAGTGGTATAATTGAAGAGATAAAAAAAGCAAACACTGCAAGACATGTCTTTGAGATAGTCTCAGACAAAATCCCTGGCTACTTTGATCTTGTCTGCTCGCAAGTATATGACCAGCTAAGAAAACATTCTGAAGAAAAGTTTGACATTGATGTAATAATGTTTGATTTTGACGGTAATACAATAGGTAGATTTCCAAAAGCTTGACCAAACTATAGTAACAGATATGTTCACATGCAAAAAAGACAGTTTGTGGATGTTGTATCAATAATTGCCATTACAAAAAATGGAATTGAGATTGCCAAAAATTTAAAGGCCAAGTTTTCAGGCTGGGAGATCTTTGCCCCTTCCAAGTTTTCAGACAATGATTCCATGATTAACTGGTTTGAGGATTCTACCACAGAAAAAATAGGCGAGCTCTTCAAAAAATATCAAGCCTTGGTCTGCATATTTTCCCTTGGCGCAGTAATACGTCTGGTGGCACCCCACATGAAGGACAAAAAGACAGACCCTGCAGTGGTTGCAATCGATGACACTGGCAAGTTTGTAATAAGCACATTGTCAGGTCATCTCGGAGGAGCAAACAAGCTTGCTGAAGATATTGCAGGCATTCTTGGAGCAACCCCAGTGATCACAACAGCTGCGGATGTGAACAAGACCATTGCAGTGGATATGGTTGGAAAGGAGTTTGGGTGGAGGATAGATGATGACTCTACTGTAACCAAGGTTAGCGCATTTATGGTAAACGAAGAAAAAATTGGAGTCTTCCAAGATGCAGGTGAGAGGGACTGGTGGGCTCCAAAAAAAGAGCTTCCAAAAAACGTCCACATGTATACAAGCATAGACGAGATTGCAAAGTCAGACTGCAAGGGATTTTTGATAATCTCAGACAAAATAATTCAAGACAGGCAGATGCTGGAGCGTGCAGTGGTATACAGGCCAAAGACACTTGTGGTCGGGGTCGGGCTACACTGGGACACCAGCAAGGATATCATCAAAGAGGGCCTAGAGTTTTGCCTCTCAAAGTTTAACCTAAGTGCCAAGTCAGTTGCCAAGTTTGCATCAATTAAAAAAGAGGCCCAGGTGGCAGGCTTGCGCGAGATTGCAGACAGCATGCAGGTTCCAGTAGACTATTTTGAAAAGCAGGAAATTGCAGGCATTTTGATACCAAATCCTTCAGATGTTGTCCAGGCCTTTGAGGGAACGCCAAGTGTTTCCGAGGCCTCTGCCATCAAGAGCTCAGGCGGTACGCTGATAGTTGAAAAACAAAAATTTCCCCCAAATCTTACCATTGCGATTGCAAGGATGATGATAAAATGAAACGCGGTTTATTGCTAATAGACAGGGGCAGCCACGAGGATGACGTAAAACAAGAGCTGCAGTACATATGCGACAAGGTAAAGCAAAAGGGAGACTATCACGTCTCAGATTATTGTTTTCTCGAGGTTCTTCCCCCGTATATCGAAGAGGGCATCAACTCTTGCCTTTTGGCAGAGATTGACTCGCTTACCATTGTCCCATATTTTCTCTATCCAGGCAGAAAGGTAAAGGCAGCAGTAGACACCGCAGAAAAATTCCAGCCAAAAACCAAGGTAAAGCTATCCATATCAAAGCCAATGAACATGCACGAGTCACTGATAATGCTTGTTGATGAAAAGGTACAGTCCATACTTGCAAAGAACAAGTTTACTGCAGCAAAAAATAACGTGGATGTATTAATGATTGGCCATGGCAGCAAGGACCCAGATGCAAGATCTGCCCTGAAATATGTCGCAGATGGGATAGGCACACTGTACAGAAACGTCAGCTATTGTTTTCTAGAAATCGAAGAGCCCAACATAAAGCAAGGCATAGATGCATGTGCAAAAAATAATCCAGACTGCCTTGTGGTAATGCCATATTTTTTGCACAAGGGAGCACATGTAAAGCGCGACATTTACGAGGACCTCAACCCAGCCATCAAGGACTCTGGCATAAAGCAAGTATTTCTCTCTGAACATCTTGGAATAGATGACAAGATGGTTGACCTGGTGCTTGAGAGGGCAAGGGAAGTAGAAAATTGATTACGCCAAAGGGCCAGTCAATTGAGGACAAGAGCATGGAGATAATAGATAGCGAGATTGGCTCACACCATTACAGCCCAGACGAGTGGACCATAGTAAAGAGAGTGATACACTCAACTGCAGACTTTGACTTTGCAAGGGTAAACAAAATAATTTTTCACAATCAAGCAATAGAGAGTGGAACAAGTGCACTCAAGAAAGGATGCAACATAATTGTGGACGTAAATGGTGTAATTGGTTTGCTAAACAAAGACAACCTAAGTAAATTTGGAAATAATGCAGTCTGCAATATATCAGACCCAGAAGTCATAGAGCAAGCAAAGAAACTAAACAAGACACGGGCTCAGACTGCAATGCGCCTTGCTGCCAAAAATATCGATGGCGCAATAGTGGCAGTAGGAAATGCCCCAACTGCGCTTCAAGAGGTAATACAGATGGTAAAGGAAGGTGCAACAAGGCCAGCACTTGTTATTGGCATACCTGTCGGCTTTGTCTGCGCGGCAGAATCAAAAGAAGAGCTTGGTGCAACCCAGATTCCATACATAACAAACCTAGGACGCAAGGGCGGCAGTCCGTGCGCATCTGCCATCATAAATGCGCTTTATATCATTTTAAAACAAAAGCTATCTTCTTGAATATTTGATACAGTTTTCAACAAAGTTACTTGCAACATGCGGCTGGGCAAAATGCATATGCATGTATGAAGCAAGTGAATTGTACTGTACCATGCCATCTCTCTTTCTTGCTATTCCCACGCCAATATCCATCTCGTATGCAAATGTAGAGTCTTTGGATATTGATTCAAGTTCGGAAAAATGAAACTCGTGGCCATGTAGTCTGGCACCTGCCCTTGATACTGTGCATTGCCTTGCCACGCTTGCCTTGGTATAGTTTAGCTTTAGTTTTTTCTGCATTACAGTGTCTGCCTCATAGAGCCCAATCATCTTGAATTTTTTCTTCCCGTACATAATTGACCTTGTCAGATACATCAGCCCACCACATTCTGCATATATTGGCAACCCGTCTTGCGCCTTTTCCTTGATCTGCTTTTTCATCAAATGGTTTCTTTCAAGTGACTCCCCCTTGACTTCTGGAAATCCCCCTCCCAGATAGAGCCCGTCACATGTAGGAATTTTTTTGTCATGGATGGGGCTGAAAAATTTAAGCGATGCACCTGCCCTGCGCAGCGAGTCCAGGTTCGCTTGATAGTAAAAGTTGAATGACTCGTCTAGTGCCACTGCAATCTTTGTCTTTTGCTTTGCGTGTTTATCTTGTGACATCTTTGGTAGGCTTGGTGTCTTGCTGCTCAGTTCAATAATTTTTTCAGTATCGATGTAATCAGAATATGATTTGGCAATGGACTTTATTTTTTTCTCTAGTGATTTTATCTCATTTACCGGAATCAACCCAAGATGCCGTGATTGCAAGTTAAGGTCAGAGTTACGCGGAATTACACCAACAATAGGAATCTTTAGTTTTGATAGTGCTTGCCTGCAGAGATCCTCATGTTTCTTGCTTCCAATCTTATTTAATATCAGACCGGCAATTCTTGATTTTTTCTGAAACTTTACAAAGCCCAAGACAGTTGCCGCAATAGAGCGAGCCGTCTTGCTTGCATCAAGAACCAAAATTACTGGAGACTTGGTAATGCTTGATACATGATACGTGCTTGCAAAGTTAGAGTTTCCGGCAAAACCATCATAGTACCCCATGACACCTTCCACCACAGATATGTCGCCATGTGAATTTTGAACAAATTCTTTGAGCACCCCGCGTGTACCCATTAGCCACGCGTCAAGGTTGCGTGCAGGCCTGCCAGATATGGCCGAGAGATATGTCGGGTCTATAAAGTCAGGCCCCACCTTGAATGGCTGTACAGAGTACCCATGTTTTTTCATGCCATAGATAATTGCTGCAGTGATGGATGTCTTGCCTACGCCACTGCTGGTACCGGCAAGCACTATACTTGGTATCTTCAATTTTTATCTCCAGCTTGAATCTTGATTAAAGTGGTATATTCAATTTTCTTGCGACTGGGCAACGTTATCCTTTACCATGCCAAAGAGTTGCCGTATTGCAAGTTTTGGATGACTTGCTGCAAGCTTTATCATGTTTGCCAGCCCAAATTCTGCCTTGACAAAATCCAGAAACTCCTCTGCGGAGAGATCGTCGATTATTCCAATCTCTTTATCCCACTGCTCGTCGCTTAGGCCAAGCCACCTGTACTGCACCTTTATTGCAGAGGCAATCTTGGAACCAATTGCTTTTTTCATAGAGTCCTCATATTGCTTTAAAGATTTTTTTGTAGTGTCCCCCGAGTTGATTGCACTTGCAGAAACCTCTCCTGCCTTTCTGCCAAATTCTATTGCGTATCTAATTCCTTCCAAGACCAATGGGTTTGCCTGGCCTGCCGAGTCCCCCACCAGTATAAGGTTGTCATCAACAGTACAGGGTCGCAGTCCTTCGTTTGGAATAAGCCCATAATGAAACTCGACAGGAACTATCCTGCCAAGCTCGTCTAGCGGTTTTGGCCTTTTTTCAAGCAACTCTAAAAGTCGTTGTGTTGCATCTGCTTGAGACTCTGGCTTGCCAACACCGACGCCTATCCTAACCTTGTTTGGCCCCAACGGAAATATCCACGCGTATCCAGCCGGAGAATATTTTTGGCCAACCATGAGATACCATGTTTGCGGATCTATCTTTTCCACATAGGCCTCATATTCTGCCCCAGCACCAAACCTCTTCCACTGTGGTGCCAGTCCTGTCGCTTTACCCACCACAGAATAAAATCCACTTGCATCGATTATTACTTTGGAGCGAAATACGAGATCTTCTTTTAGGGAGGTTGCCTTGACTCCCTTTAGTTTCTTGTCTTCAACTATGACATCGGTTACACTTGTCCTCAGAAATATCTCCGCACCAGCGCTTGCTGCCTGATATGCAAGAAATTGGTATGTCTTTCTAACATCAAGCACAGCAACTTCAGGCTCTTTGCTTTTTTTCAGTATCATGTTATTTGGCGAATAAAAGGCATAATTTTGAATTGGATTGTAGTATTCCGGTGGAATCCCAAAGGACTTGGCCTCTTTTATCCAGGTAACGCCGCTTGTCCTTACGCTTTGTCCTATTGCCTCGTCTCGCTCAAGTATTGCCACCTTTGCGCCCCTTTTTGCTGCGCTCCAGCCTGCAGACAGGCCTGCCGGTCCTCCCCCAACTACAACTATATCATAATCAAAATTTTTTGTCATCAGTTGTCTATTGGGGTCTTGATTTAGCATAATAATCCTTTTTTCATTATATTACAGATTCATTACAAAACGTCAGATTTTTACCAGTCACAATAAAACTATCTTTTAATGGAAAAGGACGGACTGGTCATTGTTTATACAGGCAAGGGAAAGGGCAAGACAACAGCTGCACTTGGAATGGCACTTCGTGCAGTAGGTTATGATTACAAGGTTTGCATGATCCAGTTCATCAAGGGCTCATGGCATTACGGAGAGATGACATCATCAAAGAGACTAGAGCCAGAGTTTGAGCTTACCGCAGTTGGTAAGGGATTTGTAGGAATAATGGATGACAAGAGCCCTATTGAAGATCACAAAAAAATTGCAGATGAGGCACTTGTTATTGCAAAAGAAAAAATTTCTTCAGGAAAATATAATATCGTAATTTTAGACGAGATAAATTATGCAGTAAATCTCGGATTGATACAACTAGACGATGTGATTAAACTGATACGGGAAAGGCCACGAAATGTCAACTTGGTGCTGACAGGAAATCATGTCAAAGACGAAATAATAGAGCTGGCAGACTTGGTGACAGAAATGAAGGAGATAAAACATCCATTCAAGTCTGGCATAAGAGCAAAGAAAGGAATTGATTTCTAACCAGCAACATTAAATTACGTACATAAGGCTCGAAAATCATATGTCAACTGCTATGCAGGAATATCCTGAGGTTGGAGAGATTGTGGTTGCAACAGTGACCAGAATCATGGACCAAGGGGCTTACGTAACTCTTGATGAATACAATGGTGTCCAAGGTTTCTTGCATATTTCTGAAATTGCCACAGGTTGGATTAGAAATGTCGAAAAGTTTCTCAAGATGGGAGAAAAGAAAGTACTTCTTGTAAAACGTGTTGACCCGCGAAGATCTGAAATAGACTTGTCCTTGAAGCAAATTTCCTCTGACCAAAAGAAGAAAAAGCTGTTGGAAATAAAACGCAAGGAAAAGGAGGCTGCTCTCATTGAAAACCTCAAGGCAAAGGCCAGCCTGTCCCAGAGCGACATGGACAAGATTGAAAATATACTAGTGGAAAAATTTAATTCAGTTTATGATGCTTTCACCGAGGTAGTTGCAAAGGGCTCATCAGTTTTGGGCGGCCTTGGCATACCTGAAAAGGTAGTATCTGTAATCGAGGAGCTTAGCTCAAAGATGCAAATTCCCTATGTAGAGATAAGAGGGGTATTAGATCTTACCTGCACCAAGCCTGACGGCATAGATATAATCAAAAAGGCGTTGCTTGCAGCCACAGACAACAAAAAGGTCACCGTCTCCATAACTTACATTGGCGCGCCCAAATATCGCCTTGGCATTACGGCACAAAACTTCAAGGATGCTGAAAAAGAGCTAAAGCCAATTCTTGCATCGATTGAACAAGCCATAGAGAAAAGCAATGGCACATACAAGTTTACAAGAGAAGAATCAAAGAAGACCCGAGAGGGATAACAATGAAGTTTCAGATGCGCAAGTGTTCCGAGTGCAAAACATATACCCTAAAAGATCAGTGCCCCAAGTGTGGAAACGATACAACAAGTGTCCATCCAGGAAAATATTCTCCTGATGACAAGTATGCAAGATACCGCATATCTGACAGATACAAATAGAGTTTACTTGCCTGTGCCGTTACCAGAAGCTTTTATTGATATTATGGTAGCATCGGTTGCATTTACCGGCTGACTCTGCGAGTTTGTATCAAGTGCAGCTATCTTGTCCACCACATCCTGGCCTCCTACCACCTGCCCAAAGAGAGTGTACTTGCCATTTAGGAAACTGGCATCGCCTACTGTTATGAAGAACTGCGAGCTTCCGCTGTTGACGTCTTGTCCTCGTGCCATTCCTACAGTGTATTGGCTAAAGTTCAAGTCGCTAAATTCTGGCGGTATTGTATAGCCAGCATCTCCCATTCCCCAGCTGTCCCTTGAGCCAGTTTTCGTGTTAGGATCTCCGCCCTGTATGACAAACCCAGGAACTATCCTGTGGAATATAGTTCCATTATAGAAACCGGAATTTGCAAGCTTCTCAAAGTTGTCAACTGTTCTTGGAGCTACATCATTGAAAAGTTTCAGCGTGATATCGCCAAATTTTGTGCTAATTACTGCTGTATCGCCATAGGTGGTAGACGAGCTATTTGTTACTGTAACCGTGGGTTGTGCAGGTGCCTGGGTGGCATTTGGTTGGATGGCACTTGTCTGATTAGTGTTTGTCTGGCTATTGCTTGTCCCTGGAATATAACTTGGATTTACTTGGTAAATCAATACTCCAGAGAAGACTCCAGAATCAGTCCTGTTCAAGCTAGATGACTGGTATACAAGTTTTAGCGGTCCGTTTCCATTTCCAGGATACTTGATAGTTTTGGCATAAATTGCGGTAAGGCCTCCCTGGTATGTCTGAGACTCGGAATGAGTGGTTGGATCATAGTATGTCACCGTAGTAAAGGGGAACATGTGCCCAAGTAATGTATTTTGCCAGAAATAATCTGTGGGCGTGAACTGGTCATCCTGCAAGAATTGTGTCTCGTTCTCGCCTGCAATTTTGATAAACCACTGTTTCTTGCTTTCATCTCCTCCACCGCCAAGAACATATAGTTCCTGACCGTTTGAGACAAATTTTTGTCCAACTACATACACAAGAACATAGTTTGCATGCATGTCTTGCAGCATCTTCCAAGCAACATCAGGTGAGGCCAAAAACATCTTTGCAATGCCTGCAATCTTGTTTGTGTCAAGCGTTGCATTATCAACAAAAGTAGTTCTGTTTCCCAAGGTTTGTATCCAATAACCATAGTCCCACCACGAAGCTATGACCGAATTTGGTGGAGTATTATTTTTCAGCCAGCCCATAGCATCAGGCCAGTCATTTGTTGCAATTGCAAAATTAGAGCCACCGTTAAGTATTGTCGGAGGAGCCTTTACCATAGATATCCAATTTGCGTCAGCAGGAAAGACTGTTGGCACCAATAACAGTGCCACAATCACGGCCCCAAAAGCTATCTTTGGAACTCGGCCAATATAGACGGAATTCTTCTTAGTCTGATTGTCTTTCTTCCTTTTTGATGAATCTTTTGATAGTTCTGTTGTAGCTGGCTTGTTTTCCCTTTTGAAAATTTCTGATGTAATTCCTGCAAGTCCAATCGACGCCAATACGATGACAGAGCTTGCTGTTAATAGTTCCAATCTAGAAAATGTCGAGCCGGCATATGCACCTACTATTCCAAGAATCAATGCAAAAATAATCATATCATTTTTAATGTCAAATGGCACCGGACTGTTGCTGCTGCCTTTCTTTCGAAGGATCAACCATATTCCAAAGCCTGCAAATAACATCAGAATTGAAAAGTAGGTAAAGTTTTGTGCAAGAGTTGGAGTAGCATGTTCTGCAACCGAGTCTACCAATGGATCTTCTGAGGTTAAGAAAGGATCTACTGCATTCATGTAACGAAAGCTAGGCGAATGAAGAACTCCTGATGCAAAGATTGCGCCTCCTGCAAGCACAAGTGCACCAAGAACAAACAGACCATTACGCAGCTTGACTTGATCCTTGCTGTATTTCTGAACAAAAATTATTATGACCATCAGTATGGTTGGGCCAATTAGTGCAAAGCCTCTCTCACCAAATACAAAGGCAGGCCCAGGTCTTGCAAATACGCCCCCTGACACGGCCATTGTTACTGCCACGAAAAATGGAATTGCCCACAACAGGAACTTGTGATCTTGTCGTATAAACGGCAGTACGACTACAAAAATTCCCAACGGCAGAAGGAAAAATTCTATTCCTCCCCATGAGGCAAACCCAACGCTCAAGAATCCTGCACCGCCAAAGAGTTTGGCAATTGCAATTTTTCTATTTTGTGTCTTGATCCCGCTGAGAAACAGATACACCCCCAATAATCCATAAAAGAGGCCAAGAGGTTCTGACTTGAACCAGCCTATTGTTCCCCTCACTATTATGGGCGGCGATATTGCAAAGAAGAGTGATGCAAAAAGGCCAGCTGTTGTGCCGCCTATAACCCTGACTAGGGCAAATACAATTACAACAGTCATGGAGCCAAAAACTACTGGAAATATTATTGTGAAATCATAAAGGCTCATTCCCCCTCCAAAGATTTTGTACAAAATGGCGTCGGTAAAGTGAAGCGGCGCCTGGGCAGTAGCAAAGACATCCCTGCCTTGTGGATACCAACTCATGGTATCATGCCAGTGAACATATGCATCTACGCCATTGTTTAGGAGGTATTCTGTTGCTCTATAGTTAAAGTACGGATCAAACTCGTTTAGTTGAAAACCATAGTCTGCAGCCTGAGATCTTACCATGGCAGAGATGGAAAAAGAGGCTGCAAGTATTCCAATCACAAGCAAGTGTCGTAAATTAAAAGCACGGTTTCCTACCGTGAACAATTTTCTATCCTGAATCAACCTAAGCTTGATGAAATTCACTCTGTTTATTACTCTTTTGGGCTCTTTGCGTCCTAGGGTTCTTTTGCAAGTATGTGAACTTCACAGTGTTTAACAGCATTCTTAAAGTCTTGAGCATCCTGCAGACTTCCTACAATTGCACCATAATGCATTGGTACTGCAATCTTTGGCTTTATTACATCTACAGCTTGTGCAGCTTCGCTTGCATTCATGACATAAGTTCCGCTGACTGGAACTAGCAACACATCTGGTTGCAAATTACTCATCTCCGCAATTAGATCAGAATCTCCAGTATGATATATTGTTGTACCATGGATGTCAATTAGAAACCCAATCTTGTTGTCTTCTTTTGGGTGAAATGGTTTTTTCGTATCAGGATTTATTTTGTCAATATTGTAGGCTGGAATTGCCTTTAACTTTATTCCATTTATGGTTTTTTCTTGGCCCGGAGATAGGCCTATCTTCTCCTTGCATGCTATGCCTGTCAACTTGCTGATGCATTCTTTTGCAGCCACAATAGTTGTCTTGTTTGATGAAACTTTTTTCACGTCTTCTAGACTCATGTGATCAAAGTGTTCATGAGAGACAAGTATCATGTCCACATCAAGTGGCTTTGAAATTCTGTATGGATCGATGATTATCCTGGATTCTTTTTCCAGCAAGAAAGCGTCGTGGCCTAGCCATGATATCTTGACGCCTTTGTACTCTAGCATATTCTGATTATCTTGTCTGGCAAAGTTAAGTTTTGCGAGGTTCCAAAACTATCCTATCATTTGCAAGGGACAGTACAGTTCCACTGTTTTCCTTTATTCTTTTTTTGAGTTCAATGTCTATTGTGGCCACTATGCCGCCATTTTTTTTCACGTGCAAAACTATGGCATCATCAACAGATGTTCCAGAGATTTTCATCATTTCAAGATCTTTTGATATCTTCAGGGCATCAAGTGCAGAACTTTTTTTTTATTGTCGCCCTTTGAAATTCTTGTGAGTTCCCCAATTACCATATCCGGCACAACAAATTCCAGATTACCAATTTCTGTCTCCAAGTGTAAGATGTTTTTTATCTTTTTTGAAGCAAGGGTCATTAGAAAACTAGTGTCACAGATTACTTTAACCAACTGCTACACCTGCTCCTATCAATCTCCACCTTTCAGCTAGTCTTCGGCTTATCGCAACCTTGCTGTTTTTAAACAGACATACAGGTCTCTTGAACTGTAACTCTACTGTCTTACCCCTTACGCTGGTTACTTTGGAGAGCAAAGGTGCTGTTCCTATGCTTAACCTAAGAGATTCTCCTGTCTGGATTGATGATACTTTAATCTCATCGCCAGAACCAACTGCAGTATCAAAAAGATTAGCTTCAAGCTTCGCGCTGTAGGAATTTTCAGGCAGAGTTCCGGGTTTTCCTATGATAGAACCTATGAGCGAGTCGCTTCTTGTCATAGACGGATCGAGTTTTGTTCCTATTGCAACAAGGCCTCCAGGTTTTACTTGGTCGACAATGCCTGCTCCCGTTCCAAGCGAAGATATCTGAGTTATGATTGGTTCATATTTTCCTGATTTTTCGTTTGCAAGTCCGGGCTTTATCTCGATCTCATCGCCCACATTAAACATGCCCTGAGTGAGGCTTCCCCCTATCACTCCCCCTTTCATGTCTTTTATCTTGGCACCGGGCTTGTTCACATCAAATGATCTTAACACATGCATAACAGTGCTGCCAGATTCTTCTCGCTCTGGAGTAAGTATTGTTGATTCTATTGCACCAATTAGCGCATCAATATTTAGTTTTGATTGGGCAGAAATTGGAATGATTGGAGCCTTTGCAGCATTGGTTCCTTTAACAAATTTTACAATATCAGAATAATTTTCCATGGCATCCTCGTATGATATGAGATCCACCTTGTTTTGTACCAAGATTATTTGCTTTATGCCAAGTGTTTGAAGGGCAAGCAAGTGTTCCTTTGTCTGCGGCTGTGGCACCTTTGCGTTTGCCGCTATTACAAGCATGGCACCATCTATCAAGGCAGATCCAGAAAGCATGTTTGCCATCAGGCTTTCATGGCCAGGGCTGTCTACAAAGCTTACAACCCTAGTAAGCTCGCTTTCCTTGCCGCAGTTGTTGCATTTTGGAGTAAGTGAATATCCAAGAGGTTCCTCACAGCTTTTGCATTTATAGAATGCAGCATCTGCATATCCAACTCTAATTGTAATACCTCGTTTGAGTTCCTCGCTGTGAGCACTTGTCCAAACGCCAGTAAGTGCCTGAATAAGAGTTGTTTTTCCGTGATCCACATGACCAGATGTGCCAATGTTGACACATGGTTGGTATCCATATTTTTTTACATACCAATCAGGAAGAGTTTCTCTCCAGTGCACAATGAAGCTAAAAATGTTACCTATCTTTAATCTATGCCTTTTGATCTTTGAGTGTTTATTTTTTCTCGGCTTGTTCGTCTTTTGGTTTTTCTTCTATTTTGAGTTCGCTATCAATGGAACAGTTTATCTGATATACTTCTTCGGTTATTGTGCTTCCTCGTATTAGTTTGCGTACTCGCTGGCCAGTCTCCACATTTTGGAGGCCCACTCCTTGTGACAAAAGTATGTACTTGCGAGCCCCGCCATGAATATCAGGACGCATTGGAACTCCAGATTTGTCGCTGCCTCCTGTGATCTTTAGTTTTCCAAGCTCGCCTATCAATGCAGCATCAAGCTCAGAACCTACTTGCAGTCCTAGAAATGGATTTGCATCTTTTTCTTTAACCTCTTTTGAGATGGTCCTTCCTTTTGGGTCTGATATGTTTAGCTTGAATGTAGCCAAGTAGTGAAAAAAGTTTTTTTACTATTAATTAATCTTTGGACCTAAATCTTTTAAAATTTACAATTGCATTCTAGTATATTGGAAGACAAGATCAAGTGCCCCCGATGTGAAACTACAATGACTGCAATGCAGGCATGTCATATGATATGTACAAATTGCGGTGCGCATCTTGACTGCTCTGACAAGGGTTCGTTTTGGTAGCTAAAAGCCACCAGGCTTGTCAAATTGAAAGTTGTCTACCATTGCTCCAACTCTTTGTTTCATGAGATTTAGATAGTCTTCATATTTTGCTTCAAATCCACAATGTGGACACTTGACTGTGGTTACATCGTCATCAAGAATTGCAACTTTGTCACATTCTGCACATTTTGCATCCATGATTATTGTATTGTTGATTAAACTATATAATGTTAGGTACCAGAGTTTCACCAAGCGGAGTTAGTCCAGCCCGGCAGGACGTCAGCTTCCCAAGCTGAAGGTCGCGGGTTCAAATCCCGCACTCCGCACTTACAATTTATTTTTTTAAAATCTCTGCAATGTCTGCAAATTCGCTTTCACTTAGATTTGGTCTTTTTGTAAACATGGCATGTACAGGTCCTATACCGTCTTCTTGTCTTCTTGGAATTACATGTACGTGAACGTGTGGTATTTCTTGGCCGCTTTCTTTGCCATTGTGAACTGCCACTAGTGAAGAGGGTGCCAGGCGCTCAATTTTTTGAGCCAAGATTCTTACAGTTTCAAATAGATCAGCGTTATCGGATTGCGTCATTTCCTGGATCTTGGTATAATGGGCCTTTGGTATCACAAGGGCATGACCCTTTATCAGTGGAAATGCATCAAGAAATGCAAGTGATTTTGAAGTCTCGTATATTTTTCTTGATGGGATCTTTCCAGATATGATGTTGCAAAATATACAATCCATTTACATTTTGGTTCCCAGAAGGCTGTTAAATCCTTTTAGTGGTCAGCCCAATTCTTTTATTGCTTGTGATATTGCTGCCTTGTCTTTGGCATCAGGCATCTGTTCTAGATATTTTTTTAGGTCTTCTTTTGCCTCGCCTGTCTTGTTTTGTTCCATCCTTGCAACCCCCCTGTTCTTGTAGATTGGCACAAATCTGTATGGATTTATCTTGATTGCAAAAGTGTAGTATGTTTCCGCATTTGGATAGTCTTTTGTCTTTAGATAATAGTTACCAAGGCCCCTATACGCAAGATAACATTGTGGATTGAGCTCTATGCTTTTTTTGTAGTGCTGCACCGCTTCTTGCAAGTTGAGGTCATTTAGTATTCCAGCATACAGGCACGAGGCAGTAGAGTTGGATGAATTTATCTCAAGTGCCTTTTTTAGCAATGTGACAGCTTCGTCAGTCTTTCTCTGTAACCGCAACTTTTCTGCATCAAAGCACATCCTGTTAGATTTTGTCTTGTTGTCACTTGCAATCTTTGCCTCATACATTATGTCAGAGGGAGCAAGCAACAGCATTAGCTTATCATCTTCGTGCCATTGCTTGTCAAATATCTCATCTGGAATTGCGCCAATTTTGTCAGGCTCTGGAATATAATGAAAGATGGTTTTTTCCGTCTCATCATATCCAATGACCAATGATGCATGTTGCACAACATCCTTGATACCAGGCAAGATTACAATTGGAGGTATTCCCATATCGATAAATCTTCGAAGTTCTTTTAGTGAAGAATTTAAAATAACGCTTGCAAGCCCGTGTCTTTCGGCAAGCTCAACTCCCTCAATTAGTATAGTTCCCTTTACTTCAGAATATCTTTTGGCAATCTCTTTGGCTTCTGCCAAGGGAAGATCTACCCCCCAATATTTTGATACTGCACTGATGACTAGCGGTAGGCAGATGTTCTCTTCTTGAACTATTGGTACGTCAAGTGAGTGGCCCGACTCCATAAGACAAAAACCTTGTACGAGAGTTATTATTTCTATTTAATGGATCTGACATACTCCAACCCTAAAAGGTAAGGGGCTCTACGGTTCCTGTCATTTTCAGAATTGCCGTTTGTGGGGTATCAGTGCTCCCCTTGCATACATCTCTGTCTACATGCAACCGACTCATGTTCTCGATCCTGGGATCAAAGGCACAATACGATACCGGATTTCCGATATTAAATGACGCATTGACATCCGCATGGTCTGCGTGTCCACAGTTGACACATTGAAATTTCTTTTCTTGGCGGTCCCCCAAAGACCCGCATCTGGAGCATGTCTGTGATGTGTATGCGGGTGCGACATAGGCGACCTCTATTCCCTGGTTTCTGGCCTTGTACTCTGTGAATTTTTGAAGCTGATAGTACGACCAGCTGTTAAGGGAATATCGAAATGACCTGGCATGTTTCTTGTTTTTTCTTATGCCTTTTAGTCTCTCAAACCTTATGCCACATTGTTCTGATGATGCGATAGCAACCAGTTTTTTTGAGATGTGGTGGTTGATGTTTTTTATGATTCTTGACTCTCTGTTTTTGATTCGGGTCAGTAGCTGGTAGTTGCCTTTCTTTTGCAGCCTTTTTCTAATTGACTTGTATTTTGCATGTGTGTGAATTGCTAATTTGCCAAGCTTGTGTATTTTTCCGATGTGCGGGATTGCTGCTACTGCTGCATGACCAGTTGTGTTGCAGTCAACTCCTATGTATTTTGTTGCAGGTACTGCCAGTGATTCTTGTACATCAACACCAAGATATGCAAACTCTATTCCTATCTCTATTTGCCTGATTTTTTGGAAACCTGGAACATATTGACAGTCAATCTCCAGTTTGAGGCATGGAATTTTTGCTATCTTAGAGTCTGTATCAAACTTGACTGCCTGTCCCGGAATGGTCATCTTTACTGATGATTCTCTTTTGATCTGTTTTTTGCGGTATTTTCGTAGAATCTGGTTTGATATTGCAGATGGCAGGCCAAGATGTCGCACGTCCTTTGACGTGTTGGTTCTGGTTTTGATTGCATATTGTGCAACCTTTTTTGCAAGAATTAATTCTCTGGTGTAATCCCTGTTGTGCTTAATCTTGTATGTCAGGATCATTTTTGCTCTTCTATGTATCTTTTGACCACATCTAACGTCACTGCATCTACCGATGAGATGAATTTTGATTTCAAATATGGTTAAATGTCCAGTTATGTTCTTAACCGTTTTGAACGATTCATCGCAACCCTAAATGGTGTGGACTTTCTCGCCAAAGTTTGTAAAATTTTTCAGCAGCGTTTTTCCATCACTGCTCATTTCAGGATGAAATTGAGTTCCAAAAATATTTTGGCTTCCGTACTGGAAAATCTCAAACTGACAGGCATCAGAGTTGGCTATCCCATCAAAGCGAGAATCCAGTGTAGCAACCTTATAGGAATGGCTTTCAAATACCTGAAGATTTCCGCGGCACAAAGGATTGTTCCGGCTTACGCAAGCTTCGTACATGCCATGGCGTGGAGTGATCATTTTTCGTATAGTTCCTCCCAGTGTAATTGCAAGAATCTCTGCACCATAGCATATTCCAAGAAGGGGCTTTTTCTTGGCAAGTGCATATCGTATCAATTTAGAATTAATTGCATTCATCATAGCATCGTTTTTCCTTCTTCCTGATAGAATGATTGAAGACGAGTTCTCAATGTCAGATTCTGTTATCTTGTCAAACAAGACATGTTTGTAGTCTATCTTTATTTCTTTTAGGCAATCTATGATGGAATTAGTGTAGACGGAGCCATTGTCTACAACCAGCAGCAACTATCCGCCTACCCCTATCGATATATAGTGTAGTTCTGGCACATTGTTGACAACTACGATGGTACCAAGGTTTATTGTGTCGTTGTTTTGCCAGAGGAGTATTCGGTTATCATTAGGCTGGACAAAGTTCTTGACAAAGTTTGAGATCATTGATTTTGCGTTGTCAAGATCAGATTGTTGTTGGAATAGTACTGTGCCTTCTTGGAAAGTAAGTGGTAGCTGTACAGTGGTTGGAGTAACTACTGTGAGCTTGTCATCTTGGAGTAGCGATTTGATAGCATTTATTCTCGAGGTTTCATCTAGCGCTAGTGTAGCAGTTACATTTGACGTAGTAACGCCACTGAGTTTTCCAAGATATGCCGCAAATGCCTCTTGTGGAGTATTTCCCAATCCTACAAAGTATTCACCGTCAAAGGCTGCACCTACAGCTGCAATTGTTCCAAGTTGGGTCACAACTCCTCCAGAGCCTGCAGTGTATACAGGAATAAAGTAGACATCGTGATCTCCCACCCTGTACAATATGTTATCTCCAATTCTTGGATTTTGAAGTAGTGTTCTTAGCTGCCTGAAATCCGAGTCCTTGTCAAGCGCTTCGCTTACCGAAGACGGTCCAAGAAGTTTTGTTTTGGAATCAAGTGGAACTTGGTAGAATTGCATCTTTCCAAGATTTGGCACATCGTTTTGAACTGTCATAAACCCTGCCAAGTTTCTGCCGGCAGATCCTCTAAGTTCTAGCGAAAGCAAGCCAAGATATGTCGTATTGTTAAATCCCGGAGGTTTTGCTTCTACGTAATAGGTGTCAACACCATCTGGAACTTCGTAAAAGTCATTTGCCTGTATGAATGTCGAGGGGTCTGTAACGTGATAAACATTGAACATGTTTACTTTCCAGTCATATAGCTCTTCTGGATACCTAAGTTGCTTGTTAAGCCATTGTGGAGAGTCTATGAATTTGTCTTTGTATTGGCTGTAGAACATGTTTGTAAAGAAATCATTTCCTGTCTTTATCAGCGTGACATTTCCATTGTAAACGTCAATCAACGCATATCCCACCAGCCTGATATACGGATTGCTGACAGACCACGGTACGTTGCTTGTGTCAAATCCCACCATCAACGGCATGAGCCAGTAAGTTTTATTTCCGTCAGAAACAGGAAGCACACTTACCTGTTTTCCAAATAGATCATACTGAAAGTACGGATATAACAATTGCATCCTGTCATGTATGTCCCTGTATCTTATGATGTGAATTGGTTGTGTGGGATAAGACAAGAAGAAGTTTGGTTCAAAGAGTTGGCTTGCCGGAGGAGCAACATCAAGTCCTCCTGTTCCGTTATAGGTTGCGTTGTTTAGCTCAGCCGTAGTTGTTCTTCCCACAGGATATGCAGCCCAGGTATCAGCGAACAGTCCTCCTTCCCCATAGTACATTACACGTTGCTTGAAGAATTGGCTGCTGTCAACTATTGTTCCATTATGAGCATCAAGTGTGAGAAATCCATTATCGACATGGGTGTAGACAAAGTGCTGATTGTACCATACGTTTTCTGCACTAACGGAGGATGGAAGAATTGGCTTCATAGATGCAGTCCAGTACAACGTATCGTTGAATCTCAAGATGTCATTGTCTTCAAAGTCGACATATGGTATGAGTCCTATTTCCGGCTTTAACTTTGCAAATGCCGCATCCCAGTCCCATATCCTAACTTTGTTCAGTACATCACTATTTGCAGCAACGTAATCTGCTATCTGCCCAGGCGGAACAGGTGAGAGTTTTACATTATGTTGTACGATAGATATCTGATCTAGTTGAGCCAAGTACCTGTTTACTCCAATCTGTTGTGCCTTGTATGGTCCAAGATACTCTATCTTTCTTGCATCAGCTATACTGTTGTTGACAACCATTATCGAACCTGCTATTATTGCTATTATGACCAAGGTCAGTACGCGGATGTAGATGTCGCGTTTTGACGGATAAATAATTATTCTGGCCTTGAATTTATCTATGAAGTAAAATGCAATCAGTGCAAAACCTGCCGCAAATGTTCCCGCAATCTGATATTTTGTGTTATAGTCTATTTGGTCTGTGAAGAACATGTTGATTGCTGCCCATATCACTCCTACTCCGATTATTCCCTCAATTGTTGATACATAATCAAGAAACTTTGGCTTGCCTTTTGATGCGTCTTGAACGTAGTTTATAATTATCCTTACAATATTATGAAGTCCAACATATAGCACAAGTCGCAGGCCGATAACAGATAGCAATGGGGGTACTAGTACTGTTAGTGCAGGAATCATTGGTATTACTTGGTTAACTGCATAGGTGGAATCTACTGGAATGGCATTGAATGGAAGTGAAAAGATATTCCAAATGCTTTCGATTCCTAAATGATTTCCTTGCGAGAGATAAACCAGTGCAAAACCAAAAATGAGATTAGTAAAGAATGCACCAAAGAGCAAAACCTTTGTTATCTGCCAGATTACAAAGTTTGGAATGCTCAGTTTGTATTCCTTGAAATTTGGAATACCTTCTGCCGAAGTGTAATTTCCCCTTTTAAGAAATGTCAAGACAACATGAAGGGAATACCAAGAAATTGAAGATCGATTCTTGACATTTACTCTGATTAGCGCTATTGATGACAGAACAAGTGCGGATACAAGTGAGAAATACAGTGGCTTTGTAAAGAGAGTACCGAACTCGTGGAAGTTCATGTACAAGATGACAGCTTGGTTACTGCCCATCACAAAAATTACAATTGCAATTATGGCTACGATTCCTATCCTGACATACCTGCCAGAGTCACGCGGAGGTGGGTTGGATTGAGTCGATGAACTATACAAAATTACGCTACCTTCCTGTGTATCAAATTAATGTCTTACCTACCTTTCGGTTTCTTGGCAACTATTAATAAGTCAAGTAGAAGTTTTCAGATCGCGCTAGCTAGTCCCTTGCATATCATGTATACTGCAGCGTATTTTGGCACAGATATTCTCTCATTGGCGTATGGACCAAATTTCTTGTTCTTTAATCTAATTTGGACCGGGCAGTTGGCAATAATGTACACCTCTTCATCCCCAAGCAGACATGCATCCAAAAAGGGATCAAAGTCAGCAAGGTTTTCGCATTTAATTTTTGCCAGGCCACTCTTGCTATTTATGGAACCCTCAAGCCTGAAGATTCTGTGTATGTCCATGGTTACTTTGGGATCTACCCTTGCACCTATTGTTTGACGCATCCCATCTAGCTTTACTTGAAAGGCCGAGTATCCATCGGAAATGATTTGTCTGGTTATTTTTGGAGCCTTTGTCTTTGATCCAAATAGGCTTGTTGCCACTTTGCCTCTCCATCCAAGTTCCCCTATCTCCGGAAGTGTGGACTTGAAATTGTTCTGCCTTTTCATTCCAAAGGTTTCTGGAATGGCACCATTGAACATGATATAGTCCACAAGGTCTGCTCTTTCCTGTGAGCCCAGCACTTGATAGTCATCATTTGTGACTCGAATGTGGAACCCCTCGTTTCCTGAAAAATATACATCAATCTGCTCATCTTTGATACCAAGATCGTCGACAAGTATGCGCGTCAGTTTTTTAACTTCCTTTTTTGATTCGTTTATGCAATTCTTGCATGCAACTGATACAATATCAGACTTGGTAGAACCACATTTTGTGCATGTGGGTTGCTTTCCTGCAACTAAACCATGACACGAATCGCATTTAGAAATAGAGTGATCATTTCTGCAGGGCAGTGCAAGATCCTTTGCGTCTATATCAAAGATAAGATCAGCCCCACTCCAATCTTTTTCTGACATTGGCATGCTTGGAAAAGAATAGTATGCATTTGAACAGTAAACGTCAGATGGAGTCTCCTTCATTAGAAGAAGGTGCAGTTCTTTGTTGTCTTTTATCGCGATATGCCTTATCATGCCACCATTAATTTTTTGGTAGCCAAACTCCCTTTGAGTTGGCTTTGGTGGAACATTTACCAAGTCAAAGTGATTAAAGTAGTATTCCTTGATTGCGTTTTCTACAAGAGCTACATCTTTTTCAAGCATTAGTTCTTCTTCCTCTTTGTACCAAATTGAATTGGGTTTATGATTCTGTCACAATCAGGAATTGCAAAACACAGGCTCTCGCTTCTCAACTTGTCACAGGAAGGACATTGGTATTTTGTTCCCTTGCCTGAAGCGCCAGATATGTGTTCCAGTTGGTATCGAGTTATGCGTTCGTTGTAGTCAGGTGCATTTTTAAAAAGCGGAGCAATCTGATCAGTTGTCTGGCCCTTTGCAAGAAGATATGTTGCAAGCAAGAATCTTCCCGAGTGTGGCAAGTTCTCTCCCTTCTCTAGTACTTCAATGGCATGTTTTACGCATGGGGGATAGTCAGATGACACCACAACAGTATCTGAAAACTTGATTGCAAGAGATACCAAGTCTTGTACACGAGTCTTGAAGGTGTCTGGAATTGAGGGAAGCGCTATTGACTGGATTTTTGAGTTGATGTACTGGCCAAGTTCGGTACGTATTAGTCTCACAGTTTCGTGTGCTGTCAAATGTACAAACCCATTTGCTACCCTCCTGTTAACCAGCTTCCATTCTTTCTCGTGAAAATGGACAGCCCTTTGCAGATAATCAACAACTTTTATCATAAACTCATCATTTTTCACGATAACTTGAACCCCAAATAGTTCCTGAATAATTTTCAAAGGGAGTTCGAGTTTCTTGTCCTTGTTTGACCAGAGGTCCTGCTGCAGGTACCTTTCGGCTCGTCTTGCTTCTGCAAGAGAAAACCTTCTTGTCAGGGTGCCAATTCCTGCTGCTTTTAACAAAATTACTGCTACAATAAAAGAAAGTATTTCCATGTCTGGGTTTTCAAGCTGCTCAAAATCAGAGCCATAGACCTGTCCTGAGGAAGCAACAACAATTCTGCCATATGCCTTTTCCACTAGTGGCATCCAATCTGGATGGCCCAGTTGCTCAAGATTGAATCCCTTGTCACGCAGATATTCTCCTGCCTCTGCAAGGAATGGATACTTGGCAAGGTCCAATATACCGGGATGTAACATGTCTCTCTTCTCTTTGCAAGACTTAAAAATTTGATTATGTTTTGATTCGGTTCCAAAAGATTGCAGTGCCTTAAATTATCCTCAGATAAACTACTGGCATGCAGGTTGGAATGCACGTATCCATCTCTGGTTCTATCGACCGTGCAGTTGATAATGCAATAGCTATGGATTGTACTGCGTTCCAAATATTTACTCGCAACCCCCGCGGCTGGGTGGCAAAGCCCTTGGTTGCCAAAGACATTGCCAACTTTAGAGAAAAACTTGCTGCAAGCAAGATAGACAGATTTGCCACTGTTGCACACATGCCATATTTGCCTAACCTTTCATCTCCAGAAAATGATCCATTTGCAAGATCTCTTAGCTCACTGATAGACGAGATAAAGAGGTGCAGCAAACTTGGCATACCATATATAGTAGCACATCTTGGAAGTCACAAAGGTTCAGGCGACAAGATGGGAATTGAAAAACTTGTCAAGGCATTTACAAAAGCAGCCGAGGAGACTGCAGATGATGTCATAATTCTACTTGAAAATACCGCTGGACAAAAAAATAGCGTCGGCTCTGATTTTGAGCAGCTTGGTGCAATATTTGAACAGCTAAGGCCTGCCAAGCGTTTTGGAATATGCATTGACACATGTCATGCATTTGCAGCAGGATATGACCTAAGGACAGAAAAGAGTTCTTCTGATACGCTTGAAAAATTTCATGATACAATAGGATTTGAAAATCTAAAGATACTGCATCTCAATGACTCAAAGGGCGAGCTGGGATGCAATCTTGACAGACATGAGCACATTGGACTGGGACACATTGGAGAGAAAGGGCTTGCACATGTAATACAAACCATAAACTCGAAAAAAATTCCGATAGTTTTGGAGACGCCCATTGACGAGAGACGTGACGATATTGGTAACCTTAAAAAAGTTAAGGAACTGGCGTGATTTAGTGCCTTTGGTGATGATGATATCAAGAGGTACTGTCAAGTTATCGGATATAATATCATAATTACCAAGATCTTTTAAGAAAACTATCTCGTCAGGCAAACATTGCAAAAGTAACAAAGTGTGTTTGGCAGTATCATGACAAAAAAGATGATCTTGGACCGGTCTTTGATTATTTCAGACACTGTGCAAACGAGGCAATCAGGATTGGCATTGAGAAGAATCTCACATCAAAGTTCAAGATGCATTATCAATTATACCACAAATTGCGCATAGGTTCACAATTTCATTGCAAGTATATCTATGGAGCACTCGAATGTGCTGCTTCCAAGTTAAAACAATACAAAAAGACGCTCAAGAAGAAACCCGATGCCAAAATACCACATATTTCAAAAAATCATTTGATACTTGACAACCTATCATATAAAATCGAAGACGATACCATTAGGATTCCTGTGGAGCCTGGAAGATATCTCTTCATAAGGCTGACAAGATACATTTTAGAGAAGATAAAAGATACCAAGGTTGGCAGTCTTGTCATCACAGATGACAGGTTGGTAATTTCATACTCTAGAGACATTCCAGTCAAAAATACAGATAATTTTCTTGGAATAGACAGAAACCTAGATAATGTAACAACATATGATTCTAAAGAAAATCATGTTGTTCACGATCTATCAAAGGCTCAGAGAATCATTACATCCTATAGTACAGTAAAAAGTAAATTCAGACGAAATGATTCCAGAATAAAAAAGAAAATATTCCAAAAATATGGTAGATTGCAGAAGAATAGAATTCACAATATCCTACACTGTACATCGAAGAAGATAATATCTCAAAATTCTGGAATCATCATGGAAAATCTCAAAGGAATACGCAAGATGTACAGAAAGGGAAATGGTCAAGGAAGAAAGTACAGAAGGAGAATGAACTCGTGGTCTTTTTATGAACTGCAACGACAGATCGAGTACAAGACAAGATGGCTTGGTCTGCCGGTAGAATACGTAAAAGCAGGTGGGACAAGCTCAAAGTGTGCGGTATGTGGGTCAAAGCTAGTACCCGAAGAGCACCGAAGGATGTTCTGTTCTATTTGCAAGTGTAGTGTTGACAGGGATGTCAATGCTGCTCATAACATCTTGCTTCGAGGCACACGGGTCGTGCCAGACGGGACTGCAGGTGAAGCGGTGATGGCAGAACTTGGTATCAAGGAATCGGTAATCTGTCGAGTCGATGCAGTCAAGTCAAGCAATGGGATTTATGTCCCGATAACTTGACAGTACCTATCAAGATGAATTACGAGCAAATAATGCAACTTGCACTTGAAAGGGGATTTTATTTCCCAAGCTGTGAGATTTATTCTGACGCGCCTGCAGGGTTCTGGGAGTATGGACCATCTGGTGCAAGTCTTAAGAACAAATTCATCGAACTGTGGAGAAGAGAACTTGTCAGACGAGACAGAATGTTGGAGATTGATGGCTCGCAGATAATGTCACAGTCTGTGTTTATGGCATCAGGCCACCTGTCAAGCTTTGCAGATCCTGTAATAACATGTCAGAAATGCAAGTCTATCTTCAGGGCTGACAAACTGATTGCAGAGGTTACTTCGATAGTGGTACCGGAGAGTGCAGAACTTGAGCAGTTCAACAAAGTGATTGCAGAAAAAAATGTCAGGTGCCCCAAGTGCAAGGGAAGTTTTGAAGATGCAAAAAAGTTTAACATGATGTTCAGGGTTGGGATAGGCCCACAAGACGAGCCAGCATATCTTAGGCCAGAGACATGCCAATCTATTTTTGTTGATTTTCCAAGATTATACAAGACAATGCGTGGCAGGC